>JABDNC010000135.1 GCA_013001165.1 Erythrobacter sp. | reverse complement strand
CCTCGACAATGCTCAACAACCTTGTCGTTCTCGCCTCCGACAGCGACTTCATCACCATCAGCAATGTGCCGACCGATTGCACGAGTTCGAGCCAGATCCGCTTCTATCAGGACAAGGCCAAGACAACCGCTGCGACCGACGACGACAATGCCAATTACGTCGAAGTCTATGTTGATGGCCGGCAGGTAAATTACGGCCTGCTGCCGATCACCGGACGGCTCGCATCCGATGCACTCGAAGGCATCGCCTTTGCAGGGCTTGGCTCGGCGATCTGCAAGGTCCCGCCGGTGATGATGTGCAACCCGCAAGAAGCTTCAGATCCGGAATTCACCACAGCGAATTACGCGGGCTTCGGCGTCCGGCTCATCGCCAATGACCAGGGCGGCCTCTACGGACCGGGTGTCTTCGGATATCTCGAAACCAATGCCGGAAACGGCGCGATCGCGACCGCTCGTACGCTGGGTCGCGAAGTGCCTCCGGGCGACTGCATCTCCACCGACGGCGCGGACGTCAAGCCGGGCCAGCAGATCAGCGTGCTCGACGCGCTGAATACTCGCGTGGGAGTTTACGCGAACGGTCTCAACAACGTCTGTGGTCCGAGCGAGGCCCTTTGCCCGCCGCCTGCCAATGCGCGAATCGACCTTCTCAAGAGGGGTGGCAGTTGTGCGATCGGGAACAGCGGTTTCCAGGTCGGTCCCAATCCCTATCGCCCGACATCGCCAGTGAATGATTTGACCACTGCAGAATGGACTCCGCTGGATCCGATGGGCTTCCCGCGTGACAAGTGTCATGCCGTCAGCGAGTTGGGATCCTGCGCTCAAGGCACCATGGGTGATGGCAATTGGGATCGCACTGCCTATTACGGCACGAACGGTTTGGGTGCGATGCCCACCTCGTGGCCGAATTATGGTTATACCGAGCTTTCCGGACGCTCCACCCCGACGCGCTACCAACAATACCGCTGGGAGTACGAACAGCATGCTGCGGGGGGCGGCCAATTGACCAATACGACCGTGACCGGCGGTTACAACGTACAGCGATCGCCGCTCTGTAATGGCCCGGGTCTGCCCCCCGCCTCCACACCTGACAGGCGTGTGCTGAGCATCGCGGTAATCAATTGCACTGCCGAAGGCGTCGGCTCGAGCACGACCGATGCCCGCATCCAGAAGTTCGTCGACGTGTTCCTGGTCGAACCGTCCGCACGCCGCGGCAGCGGTTCCAATCTCGCTACCGCAGCCAGCGACGTTTACGTCGAAGTTCTCGGCGAGACCACTCTGGGTGGCGGCGCCAACCAGGGGCAGGAGATCCGCAAGGATGTCCCGTACCTGATCGAATGACCCGCCTGATCCGCTTCATTCGCGACACGCGCGGTGCGGCAGCAGCCGAAATGGCGCTGATGGTTCCGCTGCTGCTCACGCTGATGTTCGCCGGATTCGAGGCAGGGCATTACTTCTATACCGAACAGCAGGTCATCAAGGCCGTGCGCGAAGGTTCGCGCTATGCCGGACGGCTCGGTTTCGATGCCTTCCCTTGTGGTGGAACTGCCGATGCGACGGCGGTCGCGCAGATCCAGCAGGTGACGCGCACCGGAACCGTAACCGGCACCAATCCGCGCGTTCGCGGCATGGCCCTGTCCGACATTAGCGTAACGCATCGCTGCGATGCGAATTTCGAGAACGACGGCATTTTCAAGGGCACCACCGGCGGCGCACCGGTCGTGCTCGTCGAGGCCGAAGCGGGCTATAATTCGCTGTTCGAGGCGCTCGGCGTGATCGACAGCAGCGCAATCGTCCAGGCCAGCTCCGAAGCGGTGGTGAACGGCATATGAGACACATCACCGCCTTCATCCGCAACACGAAGGGCGCCATTGCGGCCGAATTCGCGCTCGTCCTGCCGATCCTGATCCTCTTCCTGCTCGGCATCATGGACGTGGGCTATTACGCCTGGGCGCTGAACCGCGGCGAGAAAGCGACCCAGATGGGTGCGCGCTGGGCGGTGGCGACCGACCTCGTGCCCTCGGGCCTCGCAAGCTACAGTTTCGCTTCCGATGGCGGTATCCCGCAAGGCAATCCGGTGCCGATCAGCGCATTTCCCGGCGTGACGTGCACAAGTTCGGGTTGCACCTGTGCAGGATCGTGCAGTTTTGGCACAGCTGCCAACACAGCTTCCTTCAACGCGATCGTTTCGCGTATGCAGGATTTCAAGTCCAACATCACTCCGGCGAATGTCGAGGTGGAATATAGTTGGTCCGGACTCGGCTATGCCGGTGATCCGAACGGGCCCGATGTGGCCCCAATAATAACGGTTCGCCTCGTGAATATGGAACATCGTCCGCTCTACGGCATCCTCATCGGATCCGTGGACCTACCCGATTTCGCCTACTCGCTCACAAGCGAGGACGGTGAGGGAACATTTTCGCATTGAACGGCAAGAACATGACAAGCTTCGAAAGCATCTTCAAAGTGGCAAGTACCGCCGAAACGGGCCTCCCAGACAAGGTCTTCGTTTTCGCGCGGCCCGGTGAGCTGGACGGCCTCGGCTCGCTGGCCGACACCGTTTCGCTCGTCGAAATCGAGCCGAGTGAGATGCTGCCCGACGAATGCACCTCGCAGGCTCATATCGCAGTGGTCGAAGTCGATCCTGCCGACAGCCGCTCATTCGCCCGTCTCGATGCGCTGCGCCGCATGCAGCCCAATCTCCCGGTTATCGCCGCGCTTCCGCAGGTCGATCTGAAGACCACCCGCCTGCTCCTTCGCGAAGGCATCGGCGACGTGGTCGAGATGCCGTTCACGGTCGACGACCTGCTCACCGCGATCCTCGAAGTCGAGCGCGAGACTGGCGGCGCTCCTGTCGAGCAGGAAGTCACCCTAGCCCCGGTTATTGCCGTGCAGAAATGCCTCGGCGGCGCCGGCGCCACCACCATTGCAACCCATCTGGGCGATGCGATGGCTCGCGAGATGGGCGGCTCCTGCCGCGCCTGCGTCATCGATCTCGACCTGCAGAGCGGCGACGTCGCATCCTATTTCGACCGCCAGTCGCCTCTCTCGCTCAACGATCTCGTGGAAGCTGGCAGCAGGCTCGATGACGAGCTGATGCGCGCTGTCGCAACCGAAGCGACTTCGGCCTGCGACATCATTGCAGCTCCTGCCGAAATCCAGCCGATCGAGGAACTGGAGCTAGCAAAGCTCCAGCAGGTGATCTCGATGGCACGCCGTCGCTACGATGTCGTGATCTTCGACATGCCCGGATCGCTCACCAACTGGGCGATGTCGGTCATGCTGGCCTCCGATGCCGTGCTGCTGGTCGGCACGAGCTCGATCGGCGCGCTGCGCCAGGTGAAGCGCAAGCTGCGCCTGCTGCAGGATCTCGACTACCATCCCTCGCGCGTTGCGATCGCGCTGAACAATTCGGCTTCGGGCCTGTTCAAGCGTCTGGACCGCAGCAGCATCGAGGATGCGCTGGGCCATTCCATCGCCGCCACGGTGACTTCCGACGCTCAGCTGATCGAACAAGCCCAGGCGCAGGGCATCCTTGCCGGTAAGATCCAGCGCAAGAGCCGCTTCTCGCGCGACATCGAGAAGCTGGCCGACCATGTCCTGACGATGGTCGAAGGGGGCGAATGACATGTGGAAGGTGAAAACCGCAGCCGAACCGGTCAACGATGAAGACAATGCCATCGTGCCGACCGCCGACGAACAGGAACGCATCCTGTTCGGCGAGAAGGACAAGCAGCGCGAAGCGATGCTCGACCTCAAAGTCTCGATCCACAAGGCCCTGCTCGACCGCCTGAACCTCGGCATGCTCGACAAGACGCCGGTCGAACAAATCAAGTCGCAGATCGCGGGGCTCATGCCCGAACTCGTCAGCGACCACGAGCACCCGCTCAATCGCCAGGAACGCGAGAACCTGATCCAGGACGTGGTCGACGAACTGCTCGGCCTCGGCCCGCTCGAACCGCTGCTGCAGGACGAGACGATTACCGATATCCTGGTCAATGGCTACAACACGGTCTTCGTCGAACGCCGCGGACAGCTCGAGCGCGTTCCGACCCGTTTCCAGGATGAAAAGCACCTGATGCGCGTCATCCAGAAGATCGTGAGCGCTGTCGGCCGCCGTGTCGACGAAAGCTCGCCCTTCGTCGATGCGCGCCTCGCCGACGGCAGTCGCGTCAACGCGATCGTCGCACCGCTGGCGATCGACGGTTCGTTGCTTTCCATTCGTAAGTTTTCGAAGAGCCCGATCAGCATCGAAAAGATGATCGGCCTCGGCTCCATTCCAGCCCAGATGGCGCAGGTAATGGAAGCCATCGTCGCCTCGCGCCGGAACGTGCTAATTTCGGGCGGTACCGGTTCGGGTAAAACGACGCTGCTCAACGCCATGTCGACCTTCATCGACGAGCAGGAACGTATCGTCACGATCGAGGACTCGGCGGAACTCCAGCTCCAGCAGGCGCATGTCGCACGGCTCGAAACCCGCCCACCGAACATCGAAGGCACCGGCGAAGTAACGCAGCGCGATCTCGTGAAAAACGCTCTGCGTATGCGCCCCGACCGCATCATCGTGGGCGAGGTTCGCGCCGGCGAGGCATTCGACATGCTTCAGGCCATGAACACGGGCCACGACGGTTCGATGACCACGGTTCACGCCAACACGCCGCGCGATGCGCTTTCCCGTGTCGAGCAGATGATCGGCATGAGCGGCATCGACATCACCTCGAAGAGCTCGCGCGCACAGATCGCCTCAGCCATCAACGTGGTCGTCCAGGTCGGCCGCCTTTCCGACGGTCGACGCAAGGTGAAGAGCCTGTCCGAACTGACCGGCATGGAAGGCGACACCATCACGATGCAGGAAATCTTCCGCTTCAAGATGACCGGCCGCGAAGATGACGGCACCGTGAAAGGCCATTTCGAGGCGACCGGCATCCGGCCCAAGTTCCTCCAGGACGCCGAAGCGCACGGCATCGTGCTTCCGACCGACCTGTTCCGTCCCGACCTGAAGATCGACTGAGCCCATGACCGCAATCGTCATACGCGTCCTCTTCCTTATCGCGGTCTTCATGGCCGTGTTCATCGTGGCGCAGATGATTGCGCGCTCGGCGGCACAGCGCCGTTCCTATGCCAGCGCGGTCAATCGCCGCATGTCGATGATCGAATCTGGCGCGGATCGCGACAAGCTGATCGAACAGCTGCTCAAGAACAGCCCGAAAAAGCACACGCACCTCCCGCCGATCATCCGCGGGCTGGTCGAGAATTTCCAGCGGGCGGTTTTCGCCTCCGCGGTTCCCTACAGCACCGGCACGCTCGGCATGATCATGCTGATTGCCGGCCTCGTCATCTTTGCGCTGGTAATCCTCGGCGCAGCTGGCTTCGGTGCCTCGCTCGGTTTCGGGGTGTTCTGGCTGGCCCTGCTGGTGGCCGTGGCGCTTGCCTTCGTGCTGCCCTACCTCATTCTCCAGCGCATCGCGGCTTCGCGGCGCAAGAAGGTCGAGAAGCAGTTTCCCGTCGCGCTAGACATCTTCGTGCGCGCGCTTCGTTCCGGTCACCCGGTCGCCTCGGCGATCGATCTACTGACCAAGGAAATGGAAGATCCCATTGGTACCGAATTCGGCATTGTCGCCGACGAGGTGACCTATGGTTCGGATCTGGTCGACGCGCTTCACGCCATGGCGGAACGCTGGGACCTCGAAGACATGCGCATGTTCGTCGTCTCGCTTGCCGTGCAGAGCGAAACCGGCGGCAACCTTGCCGAAATCCTGGAAAATCTTGCCGATGTCATTCGCGCCCGCGCATCGATGTTCATGAAGGTCCGCGCGCTTAGTTCAGAAGGCCGCATGACCGGGTGGATGCTTACCGTGCTGCCCGTCTTCGCCTTCGTGACCGTGTTCCTCGGCAACCCGGAATTCTACCTCGCCGTGATCGAGGACCCGATTTTCATCTTCGGCTCGATCACGCTCACGGTCCTCTACATCATCGGCGTCTACATGATCCGGCGAATGGTGGACATTAAGGTCTGACATGCTCGAACTAGCCATCTCGAACACCTTCGTGCGCCTGCTTGTTCTCGCGCTTGTCTTTGCCGTGGCAGTCGGCACGGTGCTGGTTATCGTGAACTGGATTGCCGCCCGCGCGGATGCCGGACGCCAGCTCGCGAAACTGGGCAGCGAGACGCGCGGCAGGCCAGATGCCGCCCTGCTCGACCAGGAGCGCGAAGGGCGCTGGGCGAAGATCGCGAATTCGATCGAGAGCGCTGGCATCAACCTGACCGACACAAGCAACGACAAGCTGCTGCAGAAACTCAAGGCCGCCGGCTTCCGCAAGGCTTCCGCACCGCGTGTCTATACGCTCGTGCGCATCCTGCTGACTTTCGGCCTGCCGTCGATCTGGCTGCTGATGGTCGCGAGCTCTGGCGAAGAGACGAGCATCATGAAGATCTACGTGGTCTCGGCCATTGCCGCAGGCTTCGGCTTCTTCCTGCCCTACCTGTTCATCGAGGCGAAGGCGGACCGCCGCCGCGAGGCGATCATTAACGGCTTCCCGGATTCGCTCGATCTGCTGCTGGTCTGCGTAGAAGCTGGCCTCGGCCTCGAATCCGCGCTCGACCGTGTGGGACGCGAGATCGCCACCACCCATCCGCTGGTTGCCGAACTCTTTACCGAAACCACGCTGATGATGCGTGCCGGTGCCTCGCGCGAAGACGCGATGCGGCGCATGGCCGACGGCGCCGGGGTCGACGAGATCCGAAGCTTCGCCACGCTGCTGATCCAGTCGGACAAGCTCGGCACCAGCATTTCGAACACGCTGCGGGTCTATGCGCATGAAATGCGCGAAGCCCGCCGCATGCGCGCGGAAGAGAAGGCGCACCGCCTGCCGGTTCTCATCTCGATCCCGCTCGTGACCTGCATGCTCCCGACCATGATCGGGGTGCTTATTCTTCCCGCGGCGATTGCCGTCATTCGGGAAATCGGACCGGCTTTGACAGGAGGATAATATGAAACCTGCAACCACTCTCGCCCTCGTGGCCCTCGCAGTCAGCCTTGGCGGCTGCCAGTCGATCGTCGATGCATTCGGCTTTTCCGGAAAATCCTCTGCCTCGACCTACCAGCTCGGGCAGTCCGATCTCGATGAAGGACGCGAACACCTCCGCGCAGGTCGGCTCGGCAATGCGATCGCTCCGCTTCACCGCGCCGCGCTCAACCCGCAGACCAGCGGCGATGCGCTCAATGCGCTCGGTGTGACCTATGCAAAGCTTGGCCGTGCGGACCTTGCCGAGCGGTATTTCGTCGCTGCGGTGAAGACCGATCGCCAGAACGAACGCTACGCTGCGAACCTTGCGCGCTTCTACAGCAGCGATCTCGCCAGTGACATGCGCCTGGCTTACGCACAGCGCGAAAAGGCCGCTCAAAGCTATGCTGCCTACGCCAGCACGGTTCCCGAAAAGCCATTCGAGCCCGAGCCCGACACGCGCCTCGTGCTGAGTGGCGGCGAAACCCGCAGCATCACGGTGTCGGGGGCAAGCCAGTCGACCCGCGTGAGCCGCAGCAGCGCCCCCGTGCAGCGGGCAGCGCCCAAACCCGCACCGACGCGCGTGCGCGTTTCCGGCGGCACGATCCGCCCGGCAAGCTCGGCATCACGCCCCGCAGAGATTTCAATCGGCGGCGGCAGCAAGAGCGCTCCCTACCCGGCACGCGTGCGCATCGGCAGCGCCGATACGGGCAGCCGCTATCCCGTTCGCGTCCGTCTGCCTTCGCGCCCTGCGACCGCTTCGGACGACTAAGCACGTCCCATGGCGCTGACCTCGATCTGGCTCGCAGTTCTTGGCGCCACGTCAGGGCTTGGCGCCCTGCTCGACGCTTTCACCCGGAAGCTGCCTAACTGGCTGTGCGTCGCGATGGCGCTTGCCGGGCTGACCTTCGGCTTCCTGCTCGACGGATGGGCCGGGCTCGGCCTTCATGCGCTTCACGGCGTGCTGGCATTCGGCATCGGCTTCCTGCTGTTCAGCTGGGGCGTCTTCGGAGGCGGTGACGGCAAGTTCTATGCCGCGAGCGCGACCTTCTTCCCTGCCACCAAAGTCCTTATGCTGTTCGTGGCGATGACCTTTGCCGGGTTTGTGCTGGCGCTGATCTGGTTCGCCGCCAAGCGCGGCTTCAAGGTCCGCCAGAGGTCGCAGGACGATTTCGCCAAGCTTCCCTATGGCATGGCAATTGCGATCGGCAGCCTGGCCCTTGCCTTCTACACGCTACAGTGACGAGCGCGGCATATCATAAGCGCGACGGGACCGAGCTTGTCCTGAAGATCCTCGGACAGGCCACTTTGCTGGTAGCGGGCCTGTGCCTTGCGGTCGCAGTCGCGGCACTTGTCCATGCCGAACTGCAGAACCGCGCAGTGGTGCGGATCGCGCTTGACCAGGTCCCGGTCGAACGGGTGGTCGAATTCGGACATGAGGACGGTGCGTTTGCCATGGTCATGCCTGTGCCGCCTTCGGCGGTCGAAAGCATGCAAGGCGGCGAATTCGATAGGACTGCGACGAGCAGGCCTGATCGCCTTCAGCCTGCCGTCGCCTATGTAGAGCCTGACGGCGACGGAGTGTTGCCGATCGACTTTTCCATCGAGCAGGGCTTCACCTCGGCATCAGGCGGGGTTGGTGTGACCAAGACCATCGCCAACGATCAGGGCGCGATGACGGGGCTCACCATCTTCCTTGTCGGGGGATCGATTATCGAGATCGAGCGCAGCGAACTGGCCGGTGCCCTTGCTGCCATCGGCGCTAGCGAGCGTTCGACGGCGCTACCGCCGGCAGGTGAAAATGGCCGCCTGTCGCTGGACCGTGTCCGGCAGGCGGGGCTCGATCTTCGCTACGACGCTATTCGCGACAGGCTGGTGCTCCACCCCTAGGTGGTCGCGTCTCCGTCGCGGTCCCAATCGATATTGATCTCGACACAGGATGTATCGACACCGGCGGCCTTCGCGATGCGCTGGCGGCACGCGCGCACAATGTCGGCCAGCGAGGCATTGGCGTCATCGCTCGAAGCTGCAGCGCCTTGTCCAGGAGCGCCATAGACCAGTTCCAGTTCGGTGACACCGAGCTGGCTTGCCAGCCGCTGCATCGTCTCGTGGCGCGGGCGAACTTGGTCGCCTTCCCACTTCCACAAGGTCGGCTTGCTGACGCCGACGATTTCGGCGAAGGCGCGCATCGAGTTGCCGCTGGCCACCCGCAGGCGCTTGATCCGCTGGCCGAGCGTTTCGTGATCGACACCGAAGCGCGCAGCCCCTCCGCCATCCTCGATCGAGGCGACGTCGTTGGCGGCTTGCATTTCCTCTTCGGAGATGGGCTCGGGAAAGCTGCAGCCATAGAGTTCGTCGGCGAACCAGACGACCTTTGCCCTGACAGCGCCGCTCTGCGGGAGGACGACTTCGAGCGGATCGTCGAGCGAGAGTTCAGCACCGGTGCGCACAAGCATGCCGTTTCGCGACAGGTTCAGGACCTCGGCGTCGAACGCCCGTCCGGCCTGGCCAACGCCCGTATTGAGCCGCAAAACGAGTCGCGGCTGCCGGCGTCCACGGTCGCCCAAGCCTTCTACGGTAGTTTCCTGCATATCCCCTCGCTTCAGCGAATCGCCTTGCCTCCCCCCGAAGGCTGCAGGCAATTGCTCAACTTTCGGCAGAGCCGCAAAGCGGATGCCAACGGCCCGACCCTTAGCGACCGAAATCCTAACAATCGCCAGTCCGCACGGTTAATATCCTGCAAAATTCGCGATATGTCCCATTGTGGCACCCTCTGAGCCAGATGCCAAGTTCGATGCGATTCAACGACTTGGCCCGCAAAGCGCGAGATTCTGCGAAAAATTCGTGAACCGGTAGCTTTCGGTTTACCCTTAGGTGGCAAAAGGAGACCCAGAAAAAAGCCGGAACAGGGTCAAATCATGTTGAACGCAGTAGTCATGGCGGTTTGCTATCTGAGCGCAGCCTATCTCGCCAGCGCATTGCTGGTGAGGTTTCTGCCGAGCAGTTATTCCGCCCGCCAGATCCGCAAGAACCTCGTTCTTGTCACGGTCCTGCCATTCCTCCTCGTGGTCGATGCACTCACCAGCATCGATGCAATCGGTCGCGGCCTGCATGCGCTTGTCGGCCGCGGTTTCGAAGTGCTCTCGGGCCGCAGCCTGATCACCCGCGACAGGTATTCATACTTCGCCTACGGCCGCCGTCGCCGCGCTCCGCGCAACCGCCG
Source organism: Erythrobacter sp. (assembly GCA_013001165.1). Lineage (GTDB taxonomy): Bacteria > Pseudomonadota > Alphaproteobacteria > Sphingomonadales > Sphingomonadaceae > Qipengyuania. The sequence goes on along the minus strand of JABDNC010000135.1, from coordinate 8,339 downwards.
CCGCACCGACCGCAGCCCGCAGATGCGCTCTCAGGGCACGGGCCGCTCGACACTCCGCGCCTGATCGAAAAGCCCAGAGGTCTTAGCCCGCCGGCGGCTCCTGTGGCCTCGCAATTGTTTCGAAGAGCCGATCCGCCTAAGCGGGTCGGCTCTTTCCGATTCGGGGGGAGCTCGAGACGATGAGCCAACCTGCTCCCTCCAGGCCCCTGCCCGCAAGCAGCGACGGCTGGCGCGAAGAATTCGCCGCTACCTTGCGACTGAGTTGGCCGCTTGCGGCCGCGAACCTGCTCCAGATGCTGACCTATGCGATCGACGTGATCTTCATCGCGCGGCTGGGCGAGCAGCAGCTGGCGGCATCCGCGCTGGCGATCGCGCTGTTCGGTCTCGTCATGTGGGCACTGTCGGGCCTGACCGGGGCCGTGGCACCTGTCGCAGCGGCCGAACTGGGCGAGCGTGCGCCCGCACTCAGGCCGGTGCGCCGCTCGGTGAGGATGGCCTTGTGGCTGGCGGTCATGTCAGGCTTTGCCGGAATGGGGATCTGCCTGCTTCTCGGCCCCCTGATGCGCGTCACCGGTCAGGACACGACGATCATCGGCATGGCGCTCGAATACAACACGATCCTCGTCATTTCGATGATCCCGATGCTGATCAACAACGTGCTCCGGAGCTTTGTTTCGACGCTCGACCGGCCGATCTTCGCGACCGCCATCACGGCCGCCGGCATCTTTGTGAACGCACTGGCAAACTACGCCTTCATTTTCGGCAATTTCGGCGCGCCCGAGCTGGGTCTGCGCGGTGCCGCAGTGGCGACGATCATCACTTCGTTTTTCGTCATGATTGCCTATGTCGTGGCCATCCGCCTCGACCCGCGGCTTCATCGCTATCGTATCCTCGGTCGCTGGTGGTCGCCCGACTGGACGCGGCTGTGGCACATCGCTCGTGTTGGCACGCCAATCGCGCTTACGATCACTGCCGAGGCCGGAATCTTCGGCGCCGCGGCCTTCCTGATGGGCAACATCGGTGCGACGCAGCTCGCTGCGCACACGGTCGCGCTGCAGATCGCGGCACTTGCCTTCCAGGTGCCATTCGGTGTCGGTCAGGCAGCAACGATCCGCGTTGGCTATTTCTATGGCGCGCGCGACAGCGAGGGGATGAAGCGCGCAGGCTGGGCAGGCCTTGCCGTGGGTACCGGTTTCATGCTGCTGACAGCCATCGCGATGATCGCCATCCCCAAGCCGCTGCTGGCAATCTACATCGATCCGTGGGATCCCAAAAACGCAGTGCTTGTCGCCTTCGCGCTCAACTACATCGTCATCGCCGCCGCTTTCCAGCTGTTCGACGGAATGCAGGCAGTTGCCGCAGGGGCCCTGCGCGGTCTGCAGGACACACGCGTGCCAATGTGGATCGCAGCCTTTTCATATTGGGTGCCGGGGATCGGCCTGTCGGTCTATCTCGGATTCTACACGAGGCTCGAGGGCGTGGGCGTGTGGATCGGCCTTGCCGTGGGCCTCACAGTTGCCGCGCTACTGCTCACCTCGCGCTGGGCTCGGCGCGACCGGCTCGGCCTCACGGCCCGTCCCTAGCGTCCCTACGCCGCCCGCTGCGTGACCTCGCGCTGCGGGAACGGGATCGAGATGCCAACATCGTCGAAGCGCGCCTTCGCGGCCTCCGTGATGGCCCAGCCGAGCGGCGCGAAATCGGCAGTCGCGCACCACACCCGAAGGCCGATGCCAACCGAGCTGTCATCTAGCGAAGCGACAAAGGCGACCGGTTCCGGATCGGCAAGCACGCGCTCGTCGGCCGCAGCGATCTCGAGCAGTTCCTTGCGCGCCTGCTCCATCGAATCGCCATAGGCGATGCCCACGATCAGTTCGAACCGGCGGATAGGGTGGCGGTGGAAGTTGATGATCGCCTGGTTCCAGAGCTGCGAATTGGGGACCATCACGAAGAGCCCGTCGAACTGCTTGAGCTCCGTCGTGAACAGACCGATCTGCTGGACGACACCCGTCACCGAGCCAGCGGAGATGGCCTCGCCGATCTTGAAGGGCCTTTGCACCAGGATCATCACTCCCGATGCGACATTGCTGAGCGTCCCCTGCAGCGCGAGGCCGATGGCGAGCGCCATGCCGCCGAGTGCCGCGAGGATGCTCGTCGTCTCGACCCCGAACTGGGTCAGCACGGTCACGATGACCATCGCCCAGAGCGCATATTTGACGAGGTTCGAAAGGAAGTTCGCCACCGTCGCATCGAACCGCGGCGAGCGGTTGAGCGCGCGTTGGACCCAGCTCGAAATGAGCTTTGCCGCCAGCAGGCCAATGATGAGCACCGCGAAGGCGCCAGCAATGTCCATCATGTTGAGCCGCAACCAGAGCAGCGCCTGTTCGGGAATGGTGAGGGCCGAGATGGCTTGTTCGGTCTGCATGGGTGGCGCTCCGCTATGTGTCTTTCCGGATGGATTCGCCGCGCGGGATAGGGATTGGCGCGCGCTCTGGCCACCCCGCGCCACGTTTAAGCGAAAGGCCCGAAACATTTTTGTCCGCCGACCCGTTGACTCCCCGTATTGGCGCTCCCAAATGCGCCTCGTTGGCACTCTCGATAGGGGAGTGCCAATCTAGATATTCACACTCAGTAGAAAGGTCATCACTATGGCATTTCGTCCGCTGCACGACCGAGTTCTCGTGCGCCGCATCGAAGCAGAAGAAAAGACCGCCGGCGGGATCATCATTCCCGACAGCGCCAAGGAAAAGCCGAGCGAAGGCGAAATCGTCGCCGTCGGCTCGGGTTCCAAGGCCGAAGACGGCACCGTCACCCCGCTCGACGTGAAGGCCGGCGACCGCGTACTGTTCGGCAAGTGGTCGGGCACCGAGGTCAAGCTCGACGGCGAAGACCTGCTGATCATGAAGGAAAGCGACATCATGGGGATCATGGGCTGAGCCCTGACCACCTGACGCTTTCAATCTTTCAATAGAATTCCAGGAGAAACACCAATGGCAGCCAAGGACGTAAAGTTCGGCCGCGACGCGCGCGAAGGCATCCTGCGCGGCGTCGACACCCTCGCCAATGCCGTCAAGGTCACGCTCGGCCCCAAGGGCCGCAACGTCGTGATCGACAAGAGCTTCGGCGCACCCCGCATCACCAAGGACGGCGTCAGCGTCGCCAAGGAAATCGAACTCAAGGACAAGTTCGAGAACATGGGCGCGCAGATGATCAAGGAAGTCGCATCGAAGGCCAACGACGCCGCCGGTGACGGCACCACCACTGCAACCGTTCTTGCCCAGTCGATCGTGACCGAAGGCATGAAGTCGGTCGCAGCGGGTATGAACCCGATGGATCTCAAGCGCGGCATCGACCTCGCTGTCACCAAGGTCGTCGAAGACCTCAAGGGTCGTTCGAAGGACGTTTCCGGCTCGAACGAAATCGCACAGGTCGGCATCATCTCGGCCAATGGCGACAAGGAAGTCGGCGAGAAGATCGCTGAAGCCATGGAAAAGGTCGGCAAGGAAGGCGTGATCACCGTCGACGAGAGCAAGGGTCTCGAATTCGAGCTCGAAACCGTCGAAGGCATGCAGTTCGACCGCGGCTATTTGTCGCCCTACTTCATCACCAACCCGGAAAAGATGACGGTCGAACTCGAAAACCCGTACATCCTGATCCACGAGAAGAAGCTCTCGAACCTGCAGGCAATGCTCCCGGTTCTCGAAGCGGCTGTCCAGTCGGGCCGTCCGCTGCTGATCATCGCGGAAGACATCGAAGGCGAAGCGCTGGCCACTCTCGTGGTCAACAAGCTGCGCGGCGGCCTCAAGGTTGCTGCGGTCAAGGCACCGGGCTTCGGCGATCGCCGCAAGGCGATGCTGCAGGACATCGCGATCCTGACCAAGGGCGAAATGATCAGCGAAGATCTCGGCATCAAGCTCGAGAACGTCACGCTGGGCATGCTCGGTGAAGCCAAGCGCGTTACCATCGACAAGGACAACACCACCATCGTCGACGGTGCCGGTGACGAAGGCGACATCAAGGCCCGCGTTTCGGAAATCCGTACGCAGATCGACAACACCTCGAGCGATTACGACCGCGAGAAGCTGCAGGAACGCCTTGCAAAGCTCGCTGGCGGCGTTGCCGTCATCAAGGTCGGCGGTGCTACCGAAGTCGAAGTGAAGGAGCGCAAGGACCGCGTCGATGACGCGCTGCACGCAACCCGCGCAGCCGTTGAAGAAGGCATCGTCCCGGGCGGCGGTACCGCCCTGCTCTACGCCACGAAGTCGCTCGACGGCCTCGAAGGCGAGAACGACGACCAGACCCGCGGTATCGACATCGTTCGCCGTGCGCTTCAGGCGCCGGTTCGCCAGATCGCAGCCAATGCCGGTCACGACGGCGCGGTTGTCGCCGGCAAGCTGGTCGACGCCAATGACGACACGCTTGGCTTCAACGCCGCGACCGACACCTACGAGAACCTCGTGGCTGCCGGCGTTATCGACCCGACCAAGGTTGTCCGCACCGCGCTGCAGGACGCAGCTTCGGTTGCCGGCCTTCTGATCACTACCGAAGCAGCGATTGTCGACCAGCCGGAAGACAAGAGCTCGGCCCCTGCGATGCCTGACATGGGCGGCATGGGCGGTATGGGCGGCATGGGCTTCTAAGCTTTACCGACTAGCCGACAGGCTACAAAAGAGGCCCGGCGGGAGCGATCCTGCCGGGCCTTTTCTTCGTCATCGAGGATGAAAGGTTCAGCCGCCTTTGCGGCTGTCCTCTGCCGCGCGGACCACTTCGTCGGGCCAAGTGACCTGAGTCTGCGTCTGCGGGTTGAAGAGGTTACCCTCATACTGAGCCGCTTCGGCTGCGGCGATTTCTTCAGCCGTGAGGTGCTCGCTCGGCTCAAGCGCGAATACGTCGAGGCCGCGCGCGATCTCGGTCGCGTAGATGCGGCCGTTGTACCAGTAGGACGACCAGTAACCGCCGGTGATCAGCTGTTCCTTGTCGACAGGGCCGCGGTCGAAATAGGCGATCTCGAACGGGTTCGAAGCATCGGTGAAATCGATCACCGAAATGCCGCCCTGGTACCATGCCTGCACGAAGATATCACGGCCCGGTACGGGGATGATCGAGCCGTTGTGCGCGACGCAATTTTCCTTGTCGCCCTGCGGTGCGGGCAGCTTGTACATGCCGCGATAGGTCAGCTTGCCGTCCTCGATCGCATAGAAAGCATCGGCGCCCCAGTTCTTCGGGTCACCGGCCTGGCAGCGCGGACGGCCACCCCCGCCCCATTCGTCGGTGAACAGCACCTTGGTGCCGTCATTGTTGAAAGTGGCCGAGTGCCAGTAGGCGAAACCCTTGTCGGTCACGTCGTCGATACGCACCGGCTTCATCGGGTCGGTGATGTCGAGGATGATGCCATTGCCCGAGCAGGCACCCGCCGCGAGGTTCTTCGCCGGGAAGACGGTGATGTCGTGGCACTGGTTCGTGACGTTGGTGCTCTGCGTGCCTTCGCCATGGTCTCCGCCGCGCCACAGACCGGCGATCTGGTCGCCGGTGGCAAAGACGCGCGGGCTGCCGACGACGCGCGCAGCTGCCGGGTTCGCAACCGGGATCTCGACCACGTCGATGCTGAACAGTGCGGTCTCGTCACCGGCTGTATCGAAGCAGCCTTTCAGCTCCTCGTTGTCGCGCACGTAGCTCGTGCCAGAGTTGTAGACGATGATCGTTTCATCGCCCGCGCTCACGATCGAATGCGTGTGGCTTCCACGACAGGTCTGGACGAGGCCGACCTGCTTGGGACGGGTTATGTCGGAAATGTCGAAGATGCGAAGGCCGCGGAAGCGTTCTTCGCTGACACGTCCGGCAACGCCCTGAAGACCGCAGTCGATGCGTGCGCGGCTATCCTGCACGCTCATTACGAGGAGGTCGCCTACGATCGAGACGTCGCCCTGCCCGCCCGGACACACGGTGCTGGAGACCAGCTGCGGTACGCCATCTTCGCCGAGACGATAGGCGTTGAAACCGTGATAGCTGCCCGCCACCATGAGGTCGCCCGAGAATGCGATATCGGTATTGGCGAAACTCAGCAGCGATCCGCGCTGGCCGAAGCGGGGCTTCTCTTCTTCTTCCTTATTGGAAGTGCCTTTCTTCGTATCGTCGCCTTCCTCTTCGTCCTTCTCGATGCGCGGCTGCAGCTGCGCGGGGTTGGCAGGGTCGAAGAAGCCGGTCGGCTTGGGCTGCGAGACGACGAGGCGCAGGTTCGAGATCGCTTCCTCGGCATCGCGGAAACCGGCAGCCAGCGTGGCGCGCGGATCCTGCGACAGCTCTGCAAGGACACTGTTCATGCGGTCGATTTCGGCCTGCTGGTCGCTCACCACCTCATTGGTGAATTCGAACATCACCGGCTCGTATGCGCTGCCGGGCGAGCGGTGCAGTTCGCGGACCATGTCGAGCGCACCTTGGTGGTGGGCGATCATCAGCTGGAGGAACTGCGCGTCGAAGGCGGTGCCGTTGGCAGCGGCGAGCGCAGCCATTTGCTCTTTGCTGGCCATGCCCTTCATAGCGCCGTGACCGTCATGGCCCATATGCATGGAATGCGGCATCTCAACCTGCTCGCCGCGCGTCTCGAGCCATTCGCGCATGAACTTCATCTCGTCCTTCTGGCCCGCCTCGATACGGTCGGCGGTCTTCAGGATCGCGTCGTTATTGGTACGGTCCTTGACCAGCTGGGCCATGTCGACGGCCTGCTGGTGGTGGACGATCATGCCCTGCATGAAGCGAACGTCGGCGGGTGAATAGCGCGTGTCGGAAAGCGCGATCGCTTCTGCCTCACCGATGATGCGCGGCGCTTCGCCCGGCGCGCCGGGAAGGACGATCGGAACTTCCTGCGCGATCGCGGCAGTGGAGGTCGAGATAAGAAGGCCCGCGGCAAGCGCGCGCATCGAATGTGTCATGTGTTGAGTCCCCAAGAATTGCAGCGTGATTGAGAATGTCGCAGCCAGCCAAGGTCAAGCACCTGTTCTGCGAACGACATGAGCGCAGGGACTAACCGGAAGCGAACTTGCCTTTTCGAGGGCCGAGATAGCCGAACAGGTATGCGCCCACCTTGCGCATCTGGATTTCCTCCGCGCCCTCTGTGATCCGGTAGCGACGGTGGTGGCGATAGATGTGCTCGAAGGGCTTGTGGCGCGAATAGCCGATCCCGCCATGCACCTGCATCGCGCGGTCGGCCGCTTCGCACACCAGCCTATTCGCCCAGTAATTGCACATGGAAACCTTGTCGGAGATCGTCTTCTCGATCTCTTCGTGCGGCATGTTGTCCATTTCCCAGGCGGTCTTGTAAATCAGCAGTCGCAGCATCTCGCATTGGGTGGCTAGCTCGACGAGCGGGAATTGGATCGCTTGGTTGCGGGCAAGCTCCTCGCCGAAGGGCTTGCGCTCGCGCGCGTAATGCACGCTCTCCTCGATACAGAACTGTGCTGCGCCCAACGAGCTTGCCGCCTGCCGGATGCGGTTCTGGTGGACGAAGCTTTGCGCCAGCGCGAGGCCGAGGCCTTCCCGACCCAGCATCGCGCTTTCGGGCACCCACACGTCTTTCACCGAGAGGCGCGGATGATCGGTGGGCATGTTGAAGGTCCACATCCACTCCTCGATCTCCAGCCCTTCGGTCGGGTTGGGGACGAGCAGGCAGGTGATTCCACGCGCATTCCCGGCCTCCCCGGAGGTGCGGCAAAACATTGCGCAGTGGGTGGCGACATGCATGCCGGTAATCCACATCTTCTCGCCATTGATCAGCCAGCCGTCGACACCGTCGCGCGTCTCGCGCACCGCGGTCGTCTCCATGTGGGTGGCATCCGAGCCGTGGTTGGCCTCAGTCAGTCCGAATGCGACGCGGCGCGTTCCCTCGAAGCCGCCAAGGATGAATTCCTGCTTCTGCTCTTCTGTGCCCCATTGTTCGAACATGGCAACGAAGGGAAAATTGCCGACGATCGAATGCTCGTTCTGCAAGTCGTTGTGCAAGCCAAGTCCGCGCTGGGCGAAGCGGTCACGGATGACAGCCATCCAGAGATTCGAGCCATCCTTGCCGCCGTATTTCTTCGGTGCGGAAAAGCGCCAGTGGCCCGCCTCGTCCGCTACCTTGCGCGCCTGTCGCAAAAGGTCTTCCCATTCGTGGTTGGGCAAACCCTCGCGCTCCCAATCGGTCCGGGCGTCCTCGCGGCGGTGGTCGAAGAAGCGGATATTGTCGTCTTTCGCCACCAGCGGTTCGATCTCGGCCTCGATGAAACGGGCGAGTTCTGCGTAGTAGTTTTCGAGGTCCTGCGGGACGGTGAAATCCATCAATTGCCTCCGAGCCATTTGGAGCGAGC
>JABDNC010000134.1 GCA_013001165.1 Erythrobacter sp. | reverse complement strand
CTATCTCTATATCACCCGCGCGATGGATTACTTCGACCTTGCCGAAGAGCATGGCGGCAAGCTCGCCGATGCCTTTGCCGGGACGAGCGCACGCTTCTGCCTCGTCAGCTTCGACAGCGACTGGCTCTATCCCACCAGCGAAAGCCGCCACGTCGTGCGCGCGCTCAACGCCGCGGGCGCGGCGGTGAGCTTCGTCGAGCTTTCGGCGCCCCACGGCCACGACAGCTTCCTGCTCGATGTCCCCGCGCTCGATCGCGTGGTGAAAGGCTTCATCGAATGAGCTTGCGTGCAGATCTCGCCGCGATTGCTCAAGCCATCGCCCCGGAAACCCGCGTTCTCGATATCGGCTGCGGCGATGGTGCGCTGCTCGCCAATTTGCGCGACACCAAACAGGTCGACGCGCGCGGGATGGAGATCGACGGCACCTGCGTCGAGCGCTGCGTGGCGCAGGGGCTTTCGGTGGTTCAGGGCGATGCCAATCGCGACCTTGCCGACTATCCAGACAAGGGCTTCGACTACACCGTGCTGAGCCAGACATTGCAGACAGCGACGCGGCCCGACCTCATGCTGGACCAGCTGCTGCGTGTGGGGCGTCAGGCCTTCGTCAGCTTCCCGAATTTCGCGCACTGGCGCACCCGCGGTGCGCTGATGTTTGGCGGGAAGATGCCGGTGACCCGGGCCATTCCGGTGAGCTGGTACGAGACGCCCAACATCCACCACGTCACCGTGAAAGACTTCCGCGAACTCGCCCGCGAGAAAGGCGCCAAGATCGAGCGTGAATGGTTTTTCTCAAACGGCCAGCCCGTAGCAGGCGGCACGAACTGGCGCGCGGAATTCGCGGTCTTCCAGCTCAGCCGCTGAGCGCCTAGCCGGGCGGAGGCTCGACCTGGTTCCCCCGTCCGAAGAAGCCGCGCACAAGCTTGCGCGCGAGCCAGATCAGCCAGATCACGAAACCCAGCAGCACCAGTGCGATCACGCCTGCGGCCACCGGAAATTCGTAAGCGAGATAAAGTAGGCCGACGGTCGCTACATCCTCGGCGGATGAGACGGCGATATTACTCACCGGCTCGGGACTGGCGTTCACCACCCCGCGCGCGCCAGCCTTGCCTGCATGCGCCGTCAGCGCCGCACCGCCTCCAAGCAGGAAGGCCACCACCTGTGTCGCCGGATCTGCGGGATCGATGATCGCCAGCGCCAGCAGCGCGCCGCCGATGGGCCGCACAAAGGTATGGATCGCATCCCATGCGCTATCGAGCCACATCACCTTGTCGGCAAAGAATTCTGCAATGGCTGCCACGGCAGCGATGCCCATGATCCACGGGTTGGCGAGTATGTCGAGGCTCTGCAGATGCTCGGGGATGGGTATGGCATCCATCCGCATGGCGAGCCCGGTGGCGAAGATGCTCAGATATAGCCGCCAGCCCGCCAGCAGGCTGACACTACCGGCTATCCCGATGATTTCCATTATGCCCATATGGCGAAGAATGCGCCGTTACAGGGCGTTAGGCAAGTCAGCCCTAGCGGCAGGCCTTCACGTCATAGGGCTTGCCGAATTTTCCCAGCGGTATCTCGAGCCTATCGCGCTCCCAACCCGCGTTTTCGGCAACCGCTTCATAGGTGCTCTGGCAGAATTGCAACAGGGCCTGTTCGGGATCGTCGGCTTGCCTGACCGCCGCATAGGGAAGGACGAATTCGCCCAGTTCGCCGTGCCAGTATGCTTCGGCAGGTTCGATCCTCGCGTCCGCGAAACCTTCCGGCGTCGGATAGCCATAGGCATAGAAGGCCGCCTCATCGACCACGCCGCCACCGAGCCAGAAACCGATGCTGGCGACCTCGTGGCTGTAAGCCTCGCGCGTGACACGGTCGGGCAGGTTGGGAAATCCGCCGGGATGAAGCGGCGCCTCGCGGCCGGAAAAGCGGGTGACCGCAAGGTCGAAGCTGCCCCAGAAAAGGTGGCTCGGGCTCGACTTGCCGACGAAACCTGAACTGAATCTCTCGAACACGCGGTTGGCATCGGAGAAGGCGCGGTGGAGGCGGGTGAGCGTGGCTTCGTCCCAAACCCGCTCGCGGGTATCCTCAGAGAAGGGCACGGCGTCCTCGACCTCGTTGGGCGCGCCCGACAACGATGTTTCGACACCGGCAAGCGTGAGCAGTTCGGAAAGCTGTTCGTGAAAGCGCTGGACCGTCTGGCCGGTCACTTCGAAGCCGTCGGCAAAGCCGGTCGATGTCTCGACCGCCACCGCGCTGGAGAGGCAGTCGAAGATAACCTCTGCCTCGCCGCCAGCCATCTCGACCGGATATGTGCGAAAACCACGCGGGACGACGCGCAAGGCAAGGTGCCAGCTGTGATTGCACCAGGGTAGAGCGCGGGTGGGCAGCTTGCCGAGAACCTGCAGATAGGCGTGCAGGCTTTCGATGACCTGGCGATCGCTCTCGTAGTAGAGTTGCGGCCAGCGCGTCGTCATTGCTCGTCTCCCTTGCTGCCTCGCCTCGAATACAAACTCGCAGCGGCTGCGAAAGCTCCGCGGAAGACCAGGTAGATAATGCAGGAAACAGCAACGGGCAGCGCGACGGCATCGAAGTGCAGTCCGCCATTCCAGAAGATGCGGTCCCACAGGGGTCCGCTCACCAGAAGATGGGCGGCAATCCCGAGACCAATGCCTGCAGTATCGGCCGCAACCGGAGGTATCGGTAATCTGCCCAGCAATCGCGAGGTCGCGAAAGCCACAAGCCAGACGCTTATCGCCGAAGCTGCGGTGAAGCCGAACCACGCATAGGGGGCTTCGGCAAATGGCTGGCCGGGCCGCGAAACATGATCCCAAAAGTCGAAGGCGCTGG
>JABDNC010000102.1 GCA_013001165.1 Erythrobacter sp. | reverse complement strand
GTGCTGCACGATCCCGCGCGCCGCGTGACCCTGTGCGACAGCCAGGCGATTTGCGAGTTCCTCGAAGAGACGGTGGAGCGCAATCCCATGATCGGGGGCAATGCGATGCAGCGCGCGGAAACCCGCCGGCTCGTCGCGCTGTTCGACGAGAATTTCTACGCCGATGTGACCGAGCCTGCGCTTCACGAGAAGATGAAGAAACGCCTCATCCTGCGCCAGTCGCCCGACGGACAAGTGCTGCGCAACATGGGCCGGATGCTGCACGGCCACCTCGACTATATCGACTGGCTGGTCGACACGCGGCAATGGCTCGCGGGGCCGCAACTGAGCCTCGCCGACCTCACCTGCGCGGCGCATCTCTCGGTGGTCGACTACCTCGGCGGGATCGACTGGCGCGGCCACGAACAGGCGCGTGACTGGTATATGGTCATGAAAAGCCGCCCCAGCTTCCGCCCGCTGCTGAGCGAGAAGATGGACGGGCTACCGCCGCCGCGGGAATATGCTTCGCTGGATTTGTGAGAAGAATAGGTGGGGGCAATCGAACTGGGTCTGCTCGCCGTCGGTTTTGTGCTTGCACCGTGGGGCATTGACCGAAAAACGCAGACGACCGATCTGCTATACGGAAAAAACGCAAAGCTGCACCGCCTGAACGATAGTCAGGCTCGGTTCGTCAAACTGTATCCGATGTTGCGAACGGTCCTTAGCATTCTTCTATTCCTCTCGACTGCATCGCTCCTCACAGGGGCAGGCGATAGTAGTAGGCCGATATTCATAGCTTCGCTTGTCGCACTATTCGCGTCGATCATTGCTCTTTTGTGGGCAACGGGTCGGGCGGGAGCGCTGGCCATGAAGACTTTGAAGGTGTGACTTCTCGTCCGGTGTGATGAGTGCCGAGCTGTGAAGCTACGGAGCCGTCCATAACGTAAAGAATTTGGACGAAGCGACTTCGGTCGATGAGTCGAGATCCACAATGTCGACTCTGACATCATGCTCGCTGCCGAGTGAGCGCACATTCGTGACAGTCCTCTCAATCTCGGTTCGTTCCAGTTGAACAGGTACCTTGGCGTAGAGGCAGCCACCTTCCTCGCCATCGAGATTGACTGCGTCCATTGCAATCAGCCCGTGCTTCATAGCTCGGAGCGCTTCGGGGTCTCCGAAAAGGTAGAATGTAAGCCACGCATTCGAACCAAACCGGTTGTCCGCCAAGGCAAGCTGGATTACCCCGTCATCAATCACGCCTCTCACCTTTGACAAACCGGGCAGAACCACGTGCTTCTCCCGCCCTGCACGATGCGGCGGATCGTGCCGCCGTCCTCGTGGTGGCAGGGCTCGCCCTCGCGGCCGTAGACGTGGAAGCGGGTGGCGAAATAGCCCAAGTTTCCGTCGGGCTGGGCGAAATCGCGCAATGTGCTGCCGCCGTCGCGAATCGAGCGCTCCAGCACGTCCTTGATCGCGGGGACGAGGCGGCGGAGCTGCGGCATGGTCACCTTGCCGCCTGCCTTTCGCGGGTGGATGCCTGCATGCCACAGCGCCTCGCAGACATAGATATTGCCGAGACCAGCCACGATGCGCTGGTCGAGCAGGAGCAGCTTGATCGCCTGTTTGCGCCCGCGCGTCGCCTCGCGCAGGTGCTCGGGCGTGAGGTCGTCGCCGAGCGGCTCCGGCCCCAGCGCGGCGAAGGGTTTCCATGTCACCAGCTCGCCGCTCGTCATCAGGTCAACCGAGCCGAAGCGGCGTGGGTCATTAAGCGCAAAGCGGTGGCCCGCGGTCTCGATCACGAGGTGGTCGTGCTTCTCGTCCGCCTCCGGATCGATCCGCCAGCGCCCGCTCATTCCGAGGTGGAAGACCATCGCATGGTCGCGGCTGGTGTGGATGAGGCCGTATTTCGCTCGGCGCGTCAGATGCGTCACGCTGGCACCAGTCAGCGCCTGCACCAGATCGGGCGGGAAGGGGCGGCGCATATCGGGACGGTTCACAGTCACCCGCGTGATCGTCTCCCCTTCGAGGAACCGCGCAAGGCCGCGCACCGTTGTTTCGACTTCAGGTAATTCGGGCATGAAATACCCTCTAACACCCTTTGCGCTCCGCTCAATTCCCCCTAAGGCCCCACCCTATGAGTGACACCGTTTCCTTCGGCTACGAAGATATCGACGCAAGCGAGAAGACCGGCCGCGTGGGCGAAGTCTTTTCCAATGTCGCGGCCAAGTACGACATCATGAACGACGCGATGAGCGGCGGAATGCACCGCCTGTGGAAGGACCGCTTCGTCCGCCGCGTGAAACCGCCGCCGGGCGAGCAAATCCTCGACATGGCCGGCGGCACGGGCGACATCGCCTTCCGCATGGCCGACAAGGGCGCCAGCGTCACCGTCTCCGACATCAATCAGGACATGCTCGACGTCGGCATCGAACGCGCGATGGAGCGCGGGATCGACGGCCTCGTCTGGAGCCGCCAGAACGCCGAGGAGCTCAGCTTTTCCAGCCGCACCTTCGATGCCTACACCATCGTTTTCGGCATCCGGAACGTGACCTTCATCGACAAGGCCCTGAAAGAGGCGCACCGCGTGCTGAAATTCGGCGGGCGGTTCTATTGCATGGAGTTCAGCCAGACCGACTGGCCGGGCTTCAAGGAAGTCTACGATCTCTATTCGCATCAGCTCATGCCCAAGATCGGCAAGGCGATCGCCAATGACGAGGACAGCTATCGCTATCTCGCCGAATCGATCCGTCGCTTTCCCAAGCCGCCCGAGTTCGAGGCAATGATCCGCGATGCGGGTTTCGAGAACACACGGGTCGAGAAGATCCTCGGCGGCGCGGTCAACATCCATTCGGGGTGGAAAGTCTAGCAAGTGGCACGGCCCGCAACGCATATCTGGCGGCTCCTCAAATGGGGCCGCACGCTAGCCAAGCATGGCGCGCTGCGCGGGATCGAGCGTGATCCCAACACGCCGCCGCCGGTCAAGCGGCTGGCGCGCATTGCGCGGCTCGGCACGATCCAGCCGAAGGAGCCCGATTACGCGGGCGCGTTCAAGGATATCGGCCCGGCAGCCATCAAGCTGGGCCAGACGCTGGCGACCCGCCCCGATCTCGTGGGCGAGGAAGCGGCGAAGAACCTGCTGAGCCTGCAGGACGACCTCCCGCCCGTTCCCTTCGAGCGAATCAAGGCGAGCATCGAAGCGAGCTTCGAGCAGCCGCTCGAAAACCTTTATTCCGAATTCGACCCGGTACCGGTGGGCGCGGCCTCTATCGCGCAGGTCCACCGCGCGGTCACGACCGAGGGTCGGCAGGTCGCAGTCAAGGTGCTGCGGCCCGGCGTACGCGAACAGTTCGCGCGCGACATCGACACCTATGAATGGGCTGCCGCGCATGTCGAGGCGATGGGCGGGGAAGCGTCGCGCCTGCGCCCGCGGCTCGTCATCGCCAATTTCAAGCGCTGGACAACACGCGAGCTCGACCTTCGCCGCGAGGCAGCCTCTGCTTCGGAACTGGCCGATCACATGGTCGGCACCGAGAAATACGAAATTCCCGGCATCGACTGGGATCGCACCAATGGCCGGGTGATGACCGTCGACTGGATCGACGGAATCAAGATCAGCAATACCGAGGCGATCCGCGCGGCGGGTCACGACATGGACGAACTGGCGAGCCGCCTCGTCCTCGCCTTCCTCAAGCAGGCCATCGCGGCGGGTTTCTTCCACGCGGATATGCACCAGGGGAACCTGTTCGTTAAGGCGGACGGGACCATCGCCGCGATCGATTTCGGCATCATGGGCCGGATCGACCGGCGCGCGCGCATGTGGCTGGCGGAAATTCTCTACGGCCTGACGACGGGCAACTACAAACGCGTCGCCGAAATCCATTTCGAGGCGCAATATGTGCCGAGCTATCACAATGTCGACGAGTTCGCGACGGCGCTGAGGGC
>JABDNC010000101.1 GCA_013001165.1 Erythrobacter sp. | reverse complement strand
GTCGGGTTGTGCGCGGCGCATGCGGCGCGGAAGCGGGCATGGAAGTCTTCGGTATCTTCCTCATAGGGAAGCGGCGGGTTGAGATCGGCCCCGCCGCCGAACCATGCGGCCTGCGTAGTGAGGAAGCGAGTATTCATGTGGACCGCGGGCACATGCGGGTTCGCCATGTGTGCGACAAGGCTGATGCCAGTCGCGGTGAAGCCGGGGTTCTCTGGCGATGCGCCATTGATCGAACCGGCGAACTCGGGGGCGAAACTGCCGCGCACGGTCGAGACGTTGACGCCGACCTTCTCGAATACCTGGCCCTTCATCAACCCGCGCGTGCCACCGCCCGGATCCTCGTTTCCTTCTTCCTCGCGCTGCCAGCTGTCGTACTGGAACGCAGCATCGCTGCCCGCCTCACGCTCGATGCTCTCGAACTCTGCACAGATGCGGTCCCGCAGCGTTTCGAACCAGGTACGGGCGGCGTCGGTTTGGCTAGTCCATTCGATCATGCATAGGCCCTTGCCATTGCTGCGCGCAGGCGGCAATAGCGGCGCATGGTTCCCCTTTCGTTCGCTGGCGAGGAATGGCTCCTCACAAAAGGCCGTGCGCTTTACTGGCCGCGCGAGCGCGCGCTGCTGGTCGCCGACCTGCATCTTGAGAAGGGCAGCTTCTTCGCGGGCCACGGACAAATGATCCCACCCTACGACAGCCGCGAGACACTGGAGCGCGTGGCGCTGGCGATCAAGGAAACCGGCGCGCGGCGGGTCATCACTCTGGGCGACAACTTCCACGATTCGGAAGGGTCGGCGCGGCTGGAGCCGCATGCATGCGGCATGCTGGAGGCGCTGACCAAGGCGGTCGATTGGGTCTGGATCACCGGCAACCACGATCCCGACATGAAAGCGCGCTGCGGTGGCACGCTGGCCGAAGAGCTCGAGATTGGCGGCACAATCCTGCGCCACCGCGCGAAGAAGGGCGAGACCCGTCCCGAGTTGTCGGGCCACTACCACCCGCGGCTTCAGGTAAAGGTCCGCCAGCGCATGATCCGCCGGCCGTGCGCCGTAGTGAGCGCGAACGAGGGCGCCGATGGCAAGCCCTCGGGCCGCATGATCTTGCCCGCGTTCGGGGCTTACACGGGCGGGATGAATGCCGCGGATCCCGCAATCCTCAAGGCGTTGCAGCCGGCGGACCGCATCGATGCCGTAGTTCCTGCGAAGGGCAAACTCGCGCGCTTTCCCCTCTGGAAGGCCGCCTAGTTATAGCCACTAGCGGTTTGCGGTGTTTCACCCTACATAGCCACCGATACAAACGGCAGAATCAGGAGATTGCCCCATAGCCCGTCCACCCCGGCGCAGCATGCAAATGCCCGTGAAAAGCGGCCCGCGCTACGATAACATGATCAATGTCCCCAAGGTCCGCGTGATCGACCACGAAGGCGAGAACCTGGGGGTGATGTACACCCGCGAAGCGACCGAACAGGCCAACGAGCTTGGTTTGAACCTGGTCGAAGTGTCGCCCAGCGCAGACCCGCCGGTGTGCAAGTTCCTCGACGTCGGCAAATATCGCTACGAAGCGCAGAAGAAGGCCAACCTCGCGCGAAAGACGCAGAAGACCCAGGACATCAAAGAGGTCAAGATGCGCCCGAACATCGACACGCATGACTATGACGTGAAGATGCGCAATGTCGTGAAGTTCATCGAAAACGGCGACAAGGTGAAGTGCACGCTGCGCTTCCGCGGCCGCGAGATGGCGCACCAGCAGCTGGGCATGGACCTGCTCAACCGCGTGCGCGACGACGTGGAAGAAATCGCCAAGGTGGAAAGCTTTCCGCGCCTCGAAGGGCGCCAGATGCTCATGGTGCTTGCACCGAAGTAAGATACTGCCGTTGCAGGCGATTTGGACGGGGGCCGCTTGATATGTGCGCCCCCGTTTCTCGTTGATTGACGTATTTGCTCGACGAACGACGTGAGTTTGTCCGGCACTTCGACGAATTACAGGCGTTAATCGGCAGGCCACATTGGCCGCGTAATAGACCCGTAGTATAACCTGCGCATATTCTTCGACTATTTGCGACGCCCGAAGGCTTCGCTTTACCAAGGGCTGACCGATGAAACTCCGACCGTTTGCAATGACCGCCATGGCCGTATTGATGGCCACCGCAGCACCAGCGATCGCACAGGTCGAACAGGCTTCTGTTGCAGCGGGCATCGCAGCCGATGCCGATTTCGAGCGGTTCACCCCTCGCCCCTCGGGTGCTACCACCCAGCTCGATTATTCCTTCTATGACGATGCGCTCGAGTTCATGGTCCTGCGCATGGGCCAGTCGACGCGCGACGGCATGGGCCGTCCGGATCCGAACCTCGGCACCCGCCGCGTCTTCGGCCATGACAGCCGCTATCGTCTCGAAGGCAACCGCGTGGTCTTTTCTTTCCTCGAGGACGAGGCACTCGCACCGCTGTTCGAATACCGCCAGGATCTCGAGCGGATCGCAGCCGAAATCGATATCGCCACGTTGCCGCGCAACGAGCAGCTCGCGTTCTGGATGAACCTGCACAACGTGGCCGTGATCGAGCAGATCGGCCGCAATTATCCCTCGGCTTCGCCTTCGCGCATGAAGCTTGGCCCGGACAAAACCTCGCTCGACACCACGCGTTTCATCAACGTAGGCGGCGTCGCGATGAGCCCGCGCGACATCCGCACGCGGATCGTGTTTCCGAACTGGAACGATCCCGATGTGATCTACGGCTTCTTCCGCGGCGAAATCGGCGGCCCGTCGA
Source organism: Erythrobacter sp. (assembly GCA_013001165.1). Taxonomy (GTDB): domain Bacteria; phylum Pseudomonadota; class Alphaproteobacteria; order Sphingomonadales; family Sphingomonadaceae; genus Qipengyuania. Next base: position 5,637 of record JABDNC010000101.1, on the reverse strand, counting down.
TCCAGCGCCGAGCCTTCACCGGCACGAATGTCGACGAGCTGCTCGACGTGTCTGCGCGTGAATTCGTCAACTCGCTGCGCGGCGTCGAAGGCTACGGCAAGAACCTGCTCGTCTCGGCTGTCTACGAGGAAGCGGCACCCTTCTACTTCCCGCAGATGGGTGCCGACCTTAAGGCTCACCTGTCGACCCACGCGGAAGATGTTGTGAGCGGCCTCATCGCCGAAAAACCCGAAGTGAAGGTCAACCAGTACATCGATACCGTGGCCGACCTTGCCGGCGGCGAGCGCGAGATGAACTTCTTCAACGTCGAGAGCGATGGCATGATGCAGGGGATGCGGATCACCCCGTCGATCGCCCGCATGCTGCGCGAGCGCAGCGACAAGATGGAGAAGCTCCGCAAGGAAGGCTTGCTGCGCGGACGTGTGATCATCCTTCCGCCAGGCAGCGTTCCCGAAACGCCTCCTCCCGCCCCCGAGGTCGAATAATCGCGAAAAAGCGCGTGCGCTTTGAGGCTTAGCCGATCGGTGATATTGTCTCCTCGTCAATAGCGAGGAGAGAGACCATGCGTATCGGACTGGTTGCGGTGTTGCTTGCCGGTGTGTCGATTCCGGCAGCAGCGGAAACTTCCATGGCAGTACCGGTCGGGGATCCCGTTCCGGCAGCCTCTTCGAAAACCGATGGCGCCATATCCTCCCGTTTCGCACCGCGCGGCAATAGGCTGCAGACCCGGATCGACTACCAGGCCTGGGACGAGGCGCTCGCCTATTTCGTGTTCTACATGGGCCCGTCCGAACGCCGGATCATGCCCAAGGTCGCTCCGGAAACGGGGACACGCATGGTCTTCGGCCACGATTCCGGTCTCCGCCTAGAAGGCAACAGGGTCGGCTTTTCGTTTCTTGAAGATGCGCAGCGCGAGGCGCTGACTGCCTATCGCGAAGAGCTGGAAGCACTCGGCAGCCAGCTCGACATCGCCAGCCTGCCGCGCAACGAGCAACTCGCCTACTGGCTCAACCTCCACAATGTCGCTGTGATCGAACAGATCGCGCTCGCCTATCCGGTAAGCCGGCCGTCCGAGCTACGGATCGGCGCGGATCAGCTTCCGCTCGACGAGGCGAAATTTCTCAATGTCGATGGCGTGGCGCTGAGCCTGAAGGATATCAGGACGCAGATCGTCTACCCGCACTGGCGCGATCCGCGCGTGATCTACGGCTTCTTCCGAGGTGAGATCGGCGGCCCGACCATCCAGCGCAACGCGTTCAATGCCGAGAATGTGAACCTGTTGCTGCAAAGCTCGGCCACCGATTTCGTCAATTCTATGCGCGGCGTGGAGAAGCGCGGCGGGACGCTCCATATCTCGCGTGTCTATGACGAAGCGATGCCGTTCTACTTTAGCGAAGAGGCGGCCCTGCGCGCGCATCTGAACAAGTTCGCCCGCGACGACCTGCGCGAGGATATCGCCAAGACGCAGCGCATACGCACGTCGCTCTACGAATATGACGTGTCCGACCTCGCCCGGGGCGAACGCTCGCCCGAATATCACCCGAAGGGCCTGATCCTCGATCCGTACAACTACGGCACCGACACCATGGATGCGCCGATGAGGCCGACCGGTGTCGCTCCGCACATCGCCCGCGTGGTCGAGGAAAAGATCGATAAGCTCGAGCGCATGCGCCAGAGCGGCGAGCTGCGCGGCAGGGTCATCGTTATCGATCCGAGCAACCCCGAAGCGACCGAGCTCGGACGCGAAGTCGAATAACGCGTCCCCGAGAAGTGCTCCTGACACGATTGGCCTGAGCCCCGCGACTTGCTAGCGCTTGGCGGCAGGATCGGGAGGGGTCGTCGGTGACAGCAAAACGTATTGGATTTCTGGCAGGCGTCCTTGCGCTGGTCCTCGCCATTTTCGCGCCGCTGCCCGCAGGCATGGGCCGCGAAGCGCTTATCGTTGCGGGCCTCGTAGTCTTGATGGCGGCCTGGTGGATGACCGAGGCGCTGCCACTGACAGCCACGGCGCTGATGCCGTTCTTGGTGCTGCCCTTTGCAGGCGTCATGAATGCGCGCGAGACTGCCAGCGCTTATTACTCGCCAATCCTGTTCTTGCTGTTGGGCGGTGCCTTCATCGCGCTCGCCATCGAGCGGACGGGGCTGCACAAAAGGCTCGCGCTGGCGATCCTCAATGCCCTGCACGGGCGCGGCGGGCAGACCGGATTGCTGCTTGCCTTCATGATCGCCGCCGCAATACTGTCGATGTTGATTTCGAACACCTCGACCGCGCTGATCATGATGCCGATGGCCATGGCCGTGCTGGCAGGTGCAGGCCTCGCCGCCGAGGAGCGCGAAGGCCTTGCAGGCGCGCTGCCGATGGGCATTGCCTTTGCCGCGAGTATCGGCGGCCTCGGTACGCTGGTTGGATCGCCCACCAATGCCATCGCCGTCGGGCTGCTCGACACGATGATTGGCGCGCAGATCAGTTTCGCGCAGTGGACGCTTTACGGCTTGCCGATCGTGTTCATCGGCGTGCCGCTTGCCGCCGTCATCATTTCGAAGGTGCAGCACGTTTCCGCCCATCCCTTCGATGTCGAGGCAGCGCGCGAGGCGATCGTCGACGACACCCCGATGGGTACGCCCGAACGCAGGTTGATGGTGCTCGTGGCGATCACCTTCCTTGCTTGGATGACGCGCCTGCTGGTTGCGCCGTTTCTTCCCGAAGGTTCGTGGACCGATGGCACAATCGCGATCATCGCCAGCCTCGCGCTGTTCCTGATCCCGGACGGGACGGGACGCTCTCTGCTGGTTTGGAAAGAGGCAGACCGCGCGCCCTGGGGCGTGATCATGATGTTCGGCGGGGGCCTCGCACTGGCTGCCGGAATGGGCGCAAGCGGGCTTGCCGAATGGCTCGGCAATGCGCTGCTGCCGCTCGAGGCATGGCCGCTGTTCCTCGTGGCAATTGCGGTCGTGGCGATGGTCGTGCTGATCACCGAATTCGCCAGCAACGTCGCTACTGCCAGCGCGATCATCCCCGTGGTCGCAGCTCTGGTGGTCGCCCTCGGAGTCGATCCGGTGCTGCTTGCCATGCCTGCCGCGCTCGCCGCCAGCTGGGGCTTCATGCTGCCCGCAGGCACAGGCCCGAATGCCATTGCGTGGTCGACCGGTCGTATCCGGATCGAGCGCATGGTGAAGGCCGGCATCCTGCTCGACCTGGTCGGCATCTTCATGATCGTCGCAGTCGTATGGGGAATGGCGGCGCTAGTCTGAACGCGCGGTTGAATCCAACTCGCTTCCAACATAACAGACGTGCCACATCCAGCCGGTGGAGAAGCGTTCCTGCGGAGGTTAGGAACGGGTGCCAGCGGACAGGCAAGAACGGCCCCGGCCTTCCTCGGGGCGATACGTAGGAAGGATGCTCTTTCAAGATGAGCGACAAGGCAATCGACCCCACCAGCCCCCGCATGGCTCCCAAGCGCGAAATCCCCAAGATCAAGGGACGCGAGATGAAGCCCAGCACGCTGATGATGGGCCACGGCTTCGACCCCACTCTTTCGGAAGGCAGCCTCAAGGCTCCGATCTTCCTCACCTCGACTTTCGCCTTCCCAAGCGCTGCCGACGGCAAGCGCCACTTCGAAGGCATCACCGGCAAGCGTCCGGGCGGCGCAGACGGCCTCGTCTATTCGCGCTTCAACGCGCCCAACCAGGAAATCCTCGAAGATCGCCTGGCGGTATGGGACGGCGCGGAAGAGGCGCTCTCCTTCTCCAGCGGCATGACCGCGATTGCCGTCCTGCTGCTGGCGGCTTGCAAGGCGGGCGATGTCATCGTCCACTCGGGCCCGCTCTATGCGGCCAGCGAGGGCTTCATCGCGAAGACCATGGCGAAATACGGCGTCAGCTTCATCGATTTCCCCGCTGGGGCGACGCGCGAACAGCTCGACGAGGTGATGGTGAAGGCCAAGGCGCTCGCCGAGGAAAAAGGCGGCGAAGTGCCGATGATCTACCTCGAAAGCCCGGGCAACCCGACCAACGCGCTGGTCGACATCGAAGCGGTCAAGGAAGCGCGCGACGCGCATTTCGATCCGGACAAGTGCTCGATCGCGATCGACAACACCTTCCTTGGCCCCCTCTGGCAGCGCCCGCTCGACCACGGCGCGGACCTCGTGGTCTACTCGCTGACCAAATATGTCGGCGGTCACTCCGATCTCGTTGCAGGCAGCGTTTCGGGCAAGAAGCGCTTCATCGATGCGATCCGCATGCTGCGCAACACCATGGGCGGCATCTGCGACCCGAACACCGCATGGATGCTTTGCCGCAGCCTCGAAACCGTCGAGCTGCGCATGCAGCGCGCGGGCGAGAATGCGGAAAAGGTCTGCGAATACCTCGCCAAGCATCCCAAGGTCGAAGGCCTCGGCTATCTCGGCATGATCAAGGACGCGCGCCAGCAGGACATCTATGACCGCCACTGCAAGGGCGCAGGCAGCACCTTCTCGCTGCTGCTGAAGGGCGGCGAGGAGGAATGCTTCCGCTTCCTCGACGCGCTCAAGATCGCCAAGCTCGCGGTTAGCCTCGGCGGCACCGAGACGCTGGCAAGCCATCCGGCCTCGATGACCCACCTCTCGGTCGCCGAAGGCCGCCGCGCGGAGCTGGGCATTTCGGACAACCTCGTGCGCATCTCGATCGGCATCGAGGACCCTGACGACCTGATCGCCGACTTCGAACAGGCGCTGGAGGCGGTCTGACCAAGATAGGCTTCCTAGCTTGTGCAGACACTTTGCCGGGGGATGGTCCCCGGCGGGGTGATGCGTTCGAGCATGATATACAGGTCGGCGCGCTGCGGCCCGCTTTCGAGGCGGCGGGGCTCGAGCTAGTCGAGATCGATTGGCGTGCGCCGCTCGACGACTTCGAGGGGCTGTCGCTGGTTCTGCTCGGCACGGCGTGGGACTATCAGGACCATCCGCGGGAGTTCGTGACCAGACTCGAAGAGCTGGGCGAGCGTGGCATCATAGTCTGCAACCCGCCCCCGGTCGTGCGGTGGAATGCAGAGAAGCGATACCTGCGCGAGCTTGAGCGGCGCGGTGTTGCCATCGTGCCGACAGTGTGGCTCGACGACGCCGGCCACGGCGACGTGGCGGCGGCCATGAACCAGTTCGGCACCGACAGGGTGGTGGTTAAACGCCAGGTTGGCGCAGGCGGCCTCCGCCAGCACAGCTTCAGCCGCGACGCCATGCCCGACCAGGACTGGCGGATGGGCAGGCCCTGCATGGTGCAGCCGTTCCTCCCCAGTGTCGTGGAAGAGGGCGAATACACCTTCCTTTTCATCGATGGGGAATTCAGCCACGGCGTCCTGAAACGGGCCGCGCAGGGCGAGTACAGGATACAGTCGCTCTACGGTGGATACGAGACCGACTTCACGCCTTCGGCAGAAGATCTGGCGGGGGCTAAAGCGGTCGTGGCTGCCCTGCCCTTCGACGACCTGCTGTACTGCCGGATCGACATGGCGCGGCTGCATTCTGGCGAACTCGCTGTGATGGAAGCAGAGGCTATCGAACCCTATCTCTATCCCGAACAGGGGCCCGGTTTGGGGGAGCGGCTCGCAAAGGCTATCGTTGCGCGGCTGTAAGGAGGCGAAGGTGGCTCAAAAGGTTTTCCTGG
>JABDNC010000086.1 GCA_013001165.1 Erythrobacter sp. | reverse complement strand
CGCGACACCGAAATTGCCGACCAGCTCGAAGATGTTCTTGAGCAGCCACAGCAGCGGCTTTTCGAACCAGCGGAACCAGCCCCAGTCGATCGCGAGGCCGAACTGCGGGATGCCCGCGTCCTGGTAGCTGTCGAGGATTTCGCTGTCCTTCGCCCCTGCATAGAGACGCGAGGTGGTGGTTATCTTGCGCCCGGCGGGGATCGTCACCGGATCGTAGATCATGTCGGCACGGAAGGTGTCGTCTCCGAGCGAACGGAAGGTCGCATCGGGTGCAGCACCGGCCTGCGGCACCATGGCTGCGAGCCAATAGATATCGGTAAAGCCTACCCAGTCGGTCTTACCTGCTGGGGACACCTTACGTTCGTCCTCGATATCGTCGTAGTCGTAGCCGTATTCGACGCTCTGGTCGAAGCTGCCGATCGGGCCGGAGTGCGCGATGAAGAAGTCGACGCTGGCGGTCGTGCTCGTGCGCCCGACGAGGCCGAAGGGCTGTGCGACGACCGGAACGGCACTGGTGTTCGAAACCGACTGCTCGACGTTGAGCATATAGTCTTCGTCGATCGACCATGTCATCTCCAGCGTGACGCCGTCGCCCGCAACGTGGCGCAGCGTTACCGGATTGCCGGGCGAGAGAACTTCGCCGTCGGCCTGCCAGACGACGTCATCCGAAACCTTGGCGCCATTAAGCAGGAAACCGTACTGCGCATATTGCTGCATCTCGGTGCCGCGCGGCGCGAAGATGCGCACAGGGCCGCTGTCCTTGTCGGTGCTTTCGGCATAATCCTTGAGCACAATGTCGTCGATCATCGCGCCGGTCAGGTTGATCGAACCTGCAACCTTGGGCGAATCGATACGGACGCGTTCGGCCGAGCCGAGCGAATTGTCGAGATCGACCGCGGTCGCGGTAGCCTCGCCGATGTCACCGCTGGCTGCAGCGGCCTGCTCGGCTGGCGTATCGACCTTCTCGGCAGTGACCGGCACTTCTTCCGGCTGCGGATAGAAATAGTCCATCGCCCACTGCCAGCCGATCAGGACGGCCAGCGACAGGGTAAGGACGAGCACGAAATTGCGTGAATTTTCCAAGGTCGATCCCGTTGAAAGCTGTATTCGTAAGGTGGGAAGGGTGTGTTGCTACGTCAAGACAGCGATGCCTCAGGGCACCGGATCATGGCCGCAGCCCCCCCATGGTTGGCAGCGCAATAGCCGCTTGAAGGCCAACCATCCACCCTTGATTGCTCCGTATTTCTGAAGGGCCTCGATGGCATACTGACTGCACGAAGGGGTGTAGCGGCAGGTCGGCGGCAAGATGCGGCTCGGGCCAAGTTGCCACAGGCGTGCAATCCAGATGAGCGGATACTTCATGCGCGGTGCGATCGCTTGTGGTCGCGCTTGTTTCGGGGGCGACGGGGACGGTCGCCATCGCCCCTGGCAGCGCGGGCAAGTGCGGCGTCGAGTTCCTCGGCCATCGCCGCGAAATCGCGCTCGATCCCGCCTTCGCGGCCGATGAGGATGTGGTCGTGGTCGGGCAGTCCGCCCTCGGGTAGCGCCGCCCACAAGAGTTCACGAAACCGGCGCTTCATCCGGTTGCGCACGACGGCATTGCCGATCTTCTTGGTGACGGTGATGCCGTAACGCTTACCATGGCCTTCGTTCGGACGCGTCAGCAGGACGAAACCCGGCTTGGCATTGCGCACACCGCGATTGGCGGCGACGAAATCGCTACGCTTGCGGATGACGGACAGGCTCGGGTGCATGGAATGCAGATACGCAAAACGGGCCCCCGATGGGAGCCCGTTTGATTATCGCGATCGAAGCCGCGCCGGAGCGCGACCGATCAGGCGATTACGCGCAGAGGTTCTTGCGGCCGCGGCTGCGACGTGCACGGAGAACCTTACGACCACCCGGGGTAGCCTTGCGTGCGAAGAAACCGTGGCGACGGGCGCGCACGAGGTTCGAGGGCTGGAAAGTCCGCTTCATGGGAACACCTTCAGTTAAATTCGTTTTGTGCCGGGCGAATCGCTCCGACGAAAAAAGGGCCGCCGCACGGGCGACCGCTCTCGTGGGGGCGCGCTTAAGGAAAACAGGCTGGCAGGTCAAGCCTGAAGCGCCTTTCCGCCATTTCGGAACCAGCAAGTCTCGACAATATCAGCACTTCTTGTCACAGCAACCTCCAACAAGGGGGGAATAGCATTGGTCGCACTGGTCCGGACGGTGGCCTATCTCGGGCTGGAAGCGCGCAGCGTCGAGGTACAATGCTCGCTCGCCCCGGGCCTACCCAATTTCAACATCGTGGGTCTGGCCGACAAGGCGGTAGGGGAGAGCAAGGAGCGCGTGCGCGCCGCGCTGTCCAGCATGGGCCTTGCGCTGCCGCCCAAGCGGATCACCATCAATCTCTCGCCCGCCGACCTGCCCAAGGAAGGCTCGCATTACGATCTGCCGATCGCGCTCGCAGTGCTGGCGGCGATGGGCATCACCGATGCCGAACAGCTCGAGGACTGGATCATGGTGGGCGAGCTGGCGCTGGATGCGCGCATCGCGCCTTCCCCCGGCGTGCTGCTGGCTGCGATCCATGCAAGCGAGCAGGAGAAAGGCCTGATCTGTCCGGCCGCGCAAGGATCGGAAGCGCGCTGGGCAAGCGAGGTGCCGGTGATCGCCGCGCCCGATATCGCCAGCTTGCTCAACCATTTGAAGGGTACCAGCCAGCTGCCGACGCCCGAGCCGGGCCTGATAGAGGAGCCGGTCAACGCGCCCGACCTGAAACAGGTGAAGGGACAGGAGACCGCCAAGCGCGCGCTCGAAATCGCCGCTGCGGGTGGGCACAACCTCCTGATGATCGGACCACCGGGAGCGGGAAAGTCGCTGCTCGCCAGCTGCCTGCCGGGCATCCTGCCGCCGCTATCGCCTGCCGAGGCGCTCGAGGTGAGCATGGTGCAATCGGTCGCCGGCTTGCTCGAAGAAGGCAAGATTAGCCGTTCGCGCCCGTTCCGCGCGCCGCATCATTCTGCCAGCATGGCGGCGCTGACAGGCGGCGGATTGAAGGTGAAGCCGGGCGAGGTCAGCCTCGCGCATCTCGGCGTGCTCTTCCTCGACGAGCTTCCGGAATTCCAGCGCGCCGTGCTCGATTCGCTGCGCCAGCCCCTGGAGACGAACTCGGTCGATGTCGCGCGCGCCAATGCGCATGTGACCTTTCCCGCCAACGTCCAGCTCGTCTCCGCCATGAACCCGTGCCGCTGCGGGCATCTTGGCGACCCCGCATTAGCCTGCAGCCGCGCCCCCAAATGCGCCGCCGACTACCAGAGCAAGGTATCAGGTCCGCTGCTCGACCGGATCGACCTTCATGTCGAAGTCGACCCCGTCAGCGCGGCCGATCTCGCCCTTCCTCCGCCCGCCGAGGGCAGCGAGGAGGTCGCGGCGAGAGTCGCCAATGCCCGCGCGGTCCAGACCGCTCGCGCCGAAGAGAGCGGCGCGCGGACCAATGCCGAATTGCAAGGCGATGCGCTGGAAACCTTCGCCGGACCCGACCAGAAGGGTCGCGAGCTGCTGATGCAAGCGGCAACCGCCATGAACCTTTCCGCCCGCAGCTATACGCGCATGCTGCGCGTCGCGCGCACGATTGCGGACCTTGCAGGGGCGGAGCAGGTCGGGCGGATCCATGTCGCAGAAGCGCTGAGCTATCGCAGGCAGCCGCCGCGTGCGTGACAGCCCGATCGGCTGGAATTGGGTGGAAAGCGGCTGTCGTTGCGGGGGCGTTTCGCAAGGCGTCTTCCCATCGCTATCGGTGCCGCATAGTCTCACCGGGAAGCCGCACTGGTATATGTAGGGCAATGCTGCCGCTGACGACTGGGAGATAAGAGATGGAAGGCACTTCGAGAGAATTGGTCGAGGGAATTTATGCGGCGTTTGCAGCTGGGGATATGGCGAGCTTCACCGACGCGTTGGCACCCGATGTCTTGTGGAACGAAGCGGAAAACTATCCTTACGCGGATCGAAACCCTTATCGGGGTGCCCAGGAAATAATGAAGGGAGTTTTCGCCCGAACCGCCGAGGACTGGGATGGTTTTACTGTCCACATGAACGACATCGTGGATGGCGGTGACAGAGTAGTGGCAATGGGCCGCTATGAAGGAACCCATCGACAGTCCGGCAAACCACTAGATGTGCAGGCGGCGCATGTGTGGACGATCGAGGGCGGCAAGGTCGTTCGCTTCCAGCAATATATCGATACTCTGGGAACCGCCAATGCTATGAGGGACCCTTGAGAAGGCGCATCGCTCGACGGCAAACGGGTCGTTAGCGGACGTGCACAAACGCCAATGCCTCCTCAGGTCTCTTCGCTGATGTCGAGGTTGAGGTGCACGGTTTCGTGCTCTTCTTCACCTTCGAACTTGGCGAGGAAATCGGCGATCGGCATGGACTGGTCGGGAACCGTCGGCATGGCAGCCACAGGACCCTGGTCGACGCTGCCGGCGGCCGGCGTGGTGCGGACGTGGAGGTACGGCACCCAGACTTCGCCGTAGTCGGCCTGCTGGTACCATACGTCGAGCACGTCGTAGCTCGCCCAGCTATCGTCGGGCTCTTTCAGACGGATGCCTTCGCCAATGCGCGGCACCGCCATCGCCTTGATGCGAAACTGCGTCTGGTGCGTCTCGTTCTGGATTTCGATTTCGATCACGTCATTTTCCGGCTCAGCAGGGCTTTCGCCCCCGATTCACACGCATTTATGACAGACAGGTGTTGCGATCGTTTTAACGATGACGTCACGAAGTCTGCATCACCGGCGCCTTTCTACACAAACTGCAGAATTTCAAGCGTTTCGGGTGATTCTTTGCGTCGCGACGTCTGGAAAAAGTGACGTCACTTCGGGGATTTTGGCGCGAATTCGAAGGCTCATCTTAACCATCTTTGGGGTCGCCGTCGGCATAGGGCGTGTTTTTGAGCAGGTGCCGGTTGTAGTCGGGTGCACCGTCATCCCACCACACCGGCCCGCGCTCTCCGAGGGAAACCTTGGCAGCATGCACGCGGGAGCGAGCTGTCTTCTCCGCACTCTTGTCGCCGTGCCTCATGGCCGAGCCCACGGAGCGGCGGGCATCCATCAATTCGCCAACCAGCCGCTCGCGTTCGGCAGGGTCGAGATCGGGATTGCTGGTGCGCCACAAGCGGCCGCGTACGATGATGTAGCGACCGTCGAACGTCTTTTCTGCAGGGTCGCTCAGGCGGCGTCGCGCGCCTTGCGGAGCGCTTCGAGGTCGACCACCGAGCCGGTGCCCAGCGCTTCGCCGGCTTCTGCCTTGCTGCCGTCTGCACGGATGCCGAGATTGCTACGCTCTACCAGGTGGAGATCCTGCGGGCCGAGGATACGGCCGTCGTGGCTGAGGATCGAGGTCGGGCCGATCGGCAGGCGGTCGCGTTCGTCGACCAGAACCGGATTCTCGATGACTTCCTGACCGTATTTCTGGCCCCACTGCCGCAGGGCGACCATGGCCGGAAGCAGGTCGAACCCCTTTTCGGTCAGGCGATATTCGATCTTGCGGCGATCGTCGGGGCAGGGATCACGGCGCAGGATGCCATGCTCGACCAGCTTGGCGAGCCGGTTCGAGAGGATGTTGCGTGCAATGCCAAGCTCGCTGAGAAATTCTTCGAAGTGATGCAGCCCGTTGAAGCTGGCACGCAGGATCATGAAGCTCCAGCGTTCGCCCATGACTTCAAGAGCCTGAGGCAGGCCGCATTCGGTCAGTTCGCGCAAAGGTTCGCGGATATCGCCCATAAAATTCAGTCCTCTTCCAGAAACCTATTTAGCGCGAAAATCCGCTTTGCCAAATTCTTTGAAAAAAGGGTTGCGCAAAGCAACCTATATAAGTAGGTAGCGATTCGCAACCAGTTGCAAAGAGAAACCTAGATTGCTCTTTCCGCAAGTGGTGTTGTAAAAATTGCACCAACCGAAAGGTAAGATCGATGACCCTCTCCCTCCCCCTCCGCGCAAAGCTCGGCGTCCTTGGCGCTGCCCTCGCTTACACCACCGTCGGTTTCGGCACGCTGGCCATGCCCGCCGTCGCCGAAGCGCGTGACACCGGTCCGTTCTACACGGCACAGCTCGCAGCTCCGGCTGAAGAAGCCACCGTCATCGCAGGCGGCGTTGCATGGAAGTGCCAGGACACGACCTGTGTCGCCGGCAAGGGCACTTCGCGCCCGCTGCGCATGTGCCGCGAACTTCAGCGCAACCTCGGCGAAGTCGTTGCCTTCACCACGAAGGGTGAAGAGCTGGAAGAAGCCAAGCTGGAAAAGTGCAACCGCTAAGCGCTTGCCGACCCAATCCCCCACCCCCTCTCCATCAGGGTGGACCTTCAAGCCCCGGCGCGACCCGCCGGGGCTTTTTTGGTGTGCGTTCAGATAAGTCCGCGCGCCGAAAGATCGCCTTCCAGCGATGCGGCCTCGGTGAAGTGGTGGACCTGCCAGCCGCACTTTCGCGCGGATTCGATATTGGCGGGATTGTCGTCGATGAAGAGCATCGCTTCGGGCGCGTGGCCGAAACGTTCGGCAGATAGGCTGAAGATCGCCGGATCGGGCTTTGCAATCCGCTCCTCGCCAGACACGACGATGTCACGGAAGCGGTCGAAGATGCGCTCTTGCGGGCGGAAGCCGGCCCAGAATTCTGCACCGAAATTGGTGATTGCGAACAGCGGCACGCCGCGTTGGTCCAACCGCTCGACCAGCGCGTGGCTGCCCTCTACCGGCCCGGGAATCGTCTCGTTGAACCGGGTCGCGTAGGCGCGGATTTCTTCCGCGTAATCGGGAAAGAGCGCGATCCGTTCGGGCACCATCTGCGAGAGCGGACGGCCTGCATCATGTAGGAAGTGCCATTCCTCGGTCACCACTTCGCCCAGTACCTTCTCCAAGCGGGCAGGATCGTCGATCATCTTTTCGAACAGGGCAGACAGCTGCCACTGGTAGAGCACCCGCCCCACATCGAAGACGACGGCATCGACCGGTATTTGCGTCATGGTTGAAACCTCAAATGCGAACGGCCCGCACTCCTTGCGGAGCCGGGCCGGTCGGAAGACTTGTCGCGAGAAAACCCCGCGCAGCCGATGCTTAGCCCTGGCGGGCCTTGAAGCGACGGTTGGTCTTGTTGATGACGTAAGTGCGGCCGCGACGACGGATCACGCGGCAATCGCGGTGGCGGCTCTTGAGCGACTTGAGGCTGTTGCGGATCTTCATCGTATCTCTCTAATCAAATAAATACGCGCCGGAGATGGTGCCCCGACGCGCCGATTTCAAGCGCGCCCGATAACGGGGGCAGTGATTCTGGTCAAGCGTAACTTAGCCCTCGCCGCCCCTAATCTCGGACAGTTTGCGCTCCCATTGCAGCGCATGGGTGATGATTTCGCCCAGATCGTCGTGCCTTGGCTGCCACGGCACGGTGGCGCGGATGCGGCTGGGGTCGGACACCAGTTCCGCCGGATCACCCGCACGGCGCGGCTCCATCCGACGCTTGATCTTCGTGTTGGTCACGCGGTCGACGGCATCGAGCACCTCAAGCACCGAGAAGCCCTTGCCATAGCCGCAGTTCATGGTGAGCGAGCGATCGCTTTGTTCGATCAGCGCCTCGAGTGAGAGCACATGCGCGTTCGCGAGGTCGCTGACGTGGATGTAATCACGCACGCCGGTGCCGTCGGGCGTGTCGTAATCGGTGCCGAAGACCGATACGCCATCACGCTTGCCCGTCGCCGCCTCGCAGGCGACCTTGATCAGGTGCGTAGCGCCGGCGGTCGACTGCCCGCTGCGCGCCTGCGGATCGGCCCCCGCGACGTTGAAATACCTCAGCGCACAGAAATTGAAGCCATGCGCCGCGCTGGCATCGGCGAGCATTTGCTCGGTCATCAGCTTCGACCAGCCATAGGGATTGATCGGGCTTTTGAGAGAATCCTCGGTAATCGGCGAGCTTTCGGGAATACCGTAGGTCGCGGCCGTACTGGAGAAGATGAAATGCTCCACCCCGCCCTTCACCGCAGCCTCGATCAGCGCACGGCTCTTCACCGTGTTGTTCTCGTAATAGGCGAGCGGCTGCTCGACCGATTCGGGGACGATGATCGATCCGGCGAAATGCATGATCGCCTTGGTCCCCTGCTCGGCGAAGATGCGCGCGAGCAGGTCGGCATCGGCGATATCGCCTTTATAGAGCGGAACGCCGTCGGGAATGGCGAATTCGAAGCCGCTCGAAAGATTGTCGATGACCGCCACCGGCCAGCCTGCATCCTTGAGCGCGAGCACGGCATGGCTACCGATATACCCCGCCCCGCCGGTCACCAGCACGGGCACTTTTGTATCTTGTTCCATGGAGCCGACGCCTAGCATACGATTTGGTAAGGGCAATTGCCTATCAGGCCGCCCGCATGCCTTGCGGAGCCTTGCGCGCACCTAAGCGTTCAAAGACACACACCCGCCAGATCCGCATCGCATGAAAGGTCGCATGATGAAGCTCAGAACCCTCCTTCCCGCCGCCATGGCCTCGCTCGCACTCGCCGCCTGCGCGACTGCGCCCGGCCCGGTCGAGGTCACGCGCTTCGTCGCGCCCGAAACTGCCGGACAGCTTGCCCAGGGCACGGTATTCGTCGCGAGCATGGACGGGCAGGACGACGACAGCCTGTTCCTCGCGCCCTACAAGGCGGCCGTAGCGGCAGAGCTCGTTCGTCTCGGATATTCCGAGAGCGACCGCGAGAGCGCCGATCAGATCGCGACCGTCAGCCTCGAGAAATACGTGCTCGAAGCAGGTGGTGGGCGCCGTTCTCCAGTGAGTGTGGGCGTCGGGGGCAGCACCGGCACCTATGGCTCGGGCGTGGGTGTCGGCATCGGCATCAATCTGGGCGGCGGCGAACGTGACAAGGTCGGCACCGAACTGGCCGTCACGATCCGCGATGCCGCTACGTCCGCAAGCCTGTGGGAAGGCCGCGCGGACTTCCGAGTGAAAGATAATTCCCCCCTTGCGCAATCAACCGCCAACGCGCAGACGGTGGCCGCCGCGCTGTTCAGCGATTTTCCCGGCAACAATGGCGAAACCATAGAAGTAGAGGTCTCCGAGTGAGCGATATCCGGATCGATTCAGCTTTCGACAGCGGCAACATCGAAGTCCTGTCGGTGGACGGCGCAACCGCGACGCTCGCCATTCCGCTGGATACGAACAGCGAGTTCAAGCAGTGGTTCCACTTCCGCGTCGCCGGCGCGAAAGGCCGCGAGCTGGTGCTCAAGATCACGCAGCTTTCGGACAGCGCCTATCCCGACGGGTGGCCCGGCTATGACGCCTGCGTGTCGGAAGACCGCGATTACTGGGGCCGCGCCTCGTCGAGCTACGACAAGGACGAACAGGGCGGAACGCTGACGATCCGCTACACGCCTGCCAGCGACATCGCCTGGTTCGCCTATTTCGCACCCTATTCGATGGAACGTCACCACGACCTCGTCGCAGAGGCCGCCGCTTCGGAAGGCGTCGACCATATCGCGCTGGGCAACACGCTCGACGGCCAGCCGATCGACTGCCTCGAAATGGGCGAAGGCAGCTTCAACGTGTGGCTCTATGCGCGTCAGCACCCCGGCGAAACCCAGGCCGAATGGTGGATGGAAGGCGCATTGGAAGTGCTGACCGACCCGGCCGACAGCGTCGGCCGCAAGCTGCGCCAGCGCTGCCGCCTGCACATCGTGCCCAACTGCAACCCCGACGGTTCGCGCCGCGGCAATCTGCGCGTCAACGCGGCCGGTGCCAACCTCAACCGCGAGTGGGAAAACCCGACCGCCGAACGCAGCCCCGAAGTGCTCGCGATCCGCAACTACATGGACAAGACCGGCGTCGATTTCGCCATGGACGTTCACGGTGACGAGGCGATCCCGGTCAGCTTCCTCGCCGGTTACGAAGGCATCCCCTCGTGGACAGAGGAGCACGGCGAGCGCTATTATAGCTACGAGCGCATCCTCGACCGTCGCACCCCCGATTTCCAGACCGAGTTCGGTTATACCAAGGCCGCACCGGGCAAGGCGAACCTCTCTATGAGCACGACGCAGGTCGCCGAACGTTTCGGCGCGACTTCGATGACGCTGGAAATGCCCTACAAGGACAACCACGCCGATCCTGAGCCCGAGCAGGGCTGGTCGCCCGAGCGTTGCAAGATGCTTGCGCGCGATTGCCTTGCGGCTCTGGTCGAGTGGTTGGACGCGCAGGACGCCTGATGCATCCGCGCTCCGGCGTCAGCCGGACAACAGCTTTTCTGCAACGCTATCGGGCGTGCCGGTTACCAGCAAAGGCTGGCTGCCTACCATCCCGACAAGCGTCTGGCCGTTATCGCCGACACGCAGCCAAGCGACATTACTCGCTACGACCATGTAATTGCCGCCGCGCGATTCAAGGCTCACAAATTTCATTGGATTTGCTCCAGACGC
>JABDNC010000083.1 GCA_013001165.1 Erythrobacter sp. | reverse complement strand
CTTCGCGACCGATGATCGACTGACCATCTTCGGCAACGAGCCGGGTGACCCGAACATGATCGCCTGGGAGGCGCTTCCAGACCGGAAGCAGAAGTCCGGTAGCGAAATGGACTCGCTCAGTGACCGGTGATTTGGCCGCCTCTTCTTCCTCGGCCCGCCAGGCGCTGGTGAACGCAGAGACGCCAATTTCCTCCCAGTGGCTCTCAGCGAGTGCCTCAAGGGTCCAGTTCGCGGACTTGAGCGGGCGCAGCAGGCGCCTGCGTTCAATCACGGCCCCGTCGTCGGCGATGAGGCGACGGGCTGGAACCGACAGCGCGACCTTGCCTGACCGCATATTGCGCATCGGGATCGCGTGCCGGCTGCCGATCTCGTGCATCCGCACCAGGCGCTGCAATTGCAGAGGCCGAAGGTGCCTCGTCACTTCGAGCGAGACGAGGCGGGTCTCGGCTCGGGTCACGGGATCGGTGCGCAGGAGTTCATCTGCCAGGACCGTAAAATGATCGACCCTCACGGTTTCCAGTCCCTGGTCGAGCGTTCCGGCCTCGCGCGCAGCTTCGATCCGCGCTTCGACAAGTCCGAGATACTCCTCCAAGATCGCGTTCTGGAGCGCGATCGGCAGCGCAAGAATGCGGTTGAGCCAGCGTTGGATCGTGGGGAGATTGTCGGTCAGTCCACCATCTGGACTTTCGAGCCGGAGGCCCGTTCGCTCGACGAAGTTGCCGAATGTGGTGGCTTCGAGCCTGCCGTCATAAAGCAGCTGGAACCATCGGGTGAGCGCGTCGCGCGCATAGTCGCTTTCGAGATTGTCTGCCGGGTCGAACAGGTTTTGTCCGCCGGTCTGGCGCTGGCCGCGCGTCAGCGCGCCTAATGCGTCGAGCCTTCGCGCAATGGTCGATATGAACCGGCGCTCGCCCTTCACGTCGGTGGTTACCGGCCGGAACAGCGGAGCCGAGGCCTGGTTGGTGCGGTTGGTACGACCGAGACCCTGGATAGCGTTGTCGGCGCGCCAGCCCGGCTCGAGCAGGAAATGGACCCGGCGTTGCTGGTTCCGGCAGCCGAGGTCGGCATGGTAGGAACGCCCCGTACCGCCCGCATCCGAGAAGACCAGGATGCGCTTGGTCCCTTCCATGAAGCTTTGGGCTTCGGCGACATTGGCGCTGGGGCTACGCCGTTCGAGGCGCTGCTCACCATCGCGGCCCAGGACAAGCCTGCGGGTCCGGCCCGTGACTTCGGCCACGGCGTCGGTTCCGAAATGTTCGATAATCGCATCGAGCGCAGTGGCGATGGGCGGCAGTGCGCAAAGCTGTTCGATCAGCGCATCGCGCGCAGCAATTGCGCGCGGGCAGAAAACGGGATTGCCCTCTCCGTCGCTCATCGCCTCGGAGCGAAGATTGCCGTCCTCGTCGGCGAATACCTGCATCAATCGTATCGGGAAGCTCTTCGTAAGGTAGTCGATGACGTATTCACGCGGGGACAGATCGATATCGAGAGCTTCGCGTTCTTCCACGGTAAGGTCGGCAAGGCGCCGGTCGAGCATGGCCTCGGCGGTCGAGACCAGCTGCACGACAACCGAATGCTCTTCGCCAAGCGCTACTTCCATCGCGGGGATCAGGCTCGGCAATTTCATCGAAAGCAGGAGCTGGGCAAAGAAGCGCTGCTTGGTGCCTTCAAAGATCGATAGCGCCGCAGTCTTGGCATTGCGGTTGAGCGTGTCGCCGCTGTCCTCGTCGACCACGCGGGTTGCTTCGAGCGCCGCTTCGAGGTTGCGGTGGATGATCGCCCAGGCATCAGCATAGGCATCGTAGATCCGTACCTGTGCTTCGGTCAGGCTATGTTCGAGGATGTCGTACTCGACCCCGGCGAAGGACAGCGCACGGGCAAGATAGAGGCCCTGGGCCTTGAGATCACGGGCGACGAGCTCCATCGCCGCGACGCCGCCAGCGCGGATCTCGGTCATGAATGCCTCGTGGGTCGGAAAAGCGGTCTCGGGTCCCCAAAGGCCGAGGCGGGAAGTGTAACCGAGGTTGGCAATATCCGAAGCGCCAGTGGCAGAAGCATAGAGCACGCGGGCGCGCGGGAGATGGTTCTGCAGCCTGAGGCCCGCCATCCCTTGTTCGGAGCCCTTGGCCTTGCCGCGGATTGAAGAGCCCCCGAGCGCATTGGCCATGGCGTGGGCTTCGTCGAAGGCGATCACTCCGTCGAAATCCTCGCCCGCCCAGGCAAGGATCTGGTCGAGCCGCGTATCCTCGGCGCGGCCCGAGCGCAGCGTCGGATAGGTGACGAAGAGAATGCCTTCGGACATCGTTACGGGCTGGCCGAGTTTCCAGCGCGAGAGCGGCTGGAGATCGAGCGGTAGTCCGCCAAGCGCTTCCCAGTCGCGGCGTGCATCTTCGAGCAGCGCCTCGTTCTTGGTGATCCAGACATGCCGGCGCTCGCCTGCGAGCCAGCGGTCCATGATGACCGCTGCGATCTGCCGTCCCTTGCCCGCTCCGGTCCCGTCGCCAAGGAAGAAGCCCTGCCGGTAGGTGTGCCCATCTTCGGACAGCTCCAGCGAGGTGGCTTCCTGGCTGACCTTGAACTGACCTGGAAGATCACGCGAAAATGCCTGGGCAGCGTAAACGAGTGTCTCGCAT
>JABDNC010000077.1 GCA_013001165.1 Erythrobacter sp. | reverse complement strand
AAGGTGATCGCGTCATCCGGCGCGAGCATGGTCGAAACCGAATAGACGAGGATCAGGACCAGCCCGATCTCCACTGCAGGGACGGTCGAGAACTTGTTGATCGTGCGCTCGAGCGCGGCGATCCAGTGGACGTCCTTGTCCTCCTCGAAGAAGAAGGTCAGGCCGACCATGGCAAGGAAAGCGCCGCCGAAACCGGCAATGCCGATATGCGCGTCGGATACGATCCGTTCGTATTCCGCCGGATTGTTGAGCGATAGCGATATCGCTTCCATCGGCCCGACCTGTGCGGCGATGGACACGATCGCGATCGGGAATACGATCCGCATGCCGAAGACGGCGATCAGAATGCCGATGGTGAGGAAGCGCTGCTGCCAGACCGGATCCATGTCGCGCAGTACGGTTGCATTGACCACCGCGTTATCGAAGCTGAGCGAAACTTCGAGGATCGAGAGCACGATCACAATCCATAGGATGCCGAGAGTGGCAGTTATCGAGCCAGTGCTCGCCCAGCCATACCATGCTGCAAGGCCGAAGCAGATCGCCGTGAAGATAAGCGAAAAGGTGTAGTATTTGCGGATAGTTTCCATGGGTGCGGAGGTCCCTCAGCCCTTCTTGGGCTGGTAAGTCTGTTCTGCGGTCGGGAAGCTGCGCGCGCGCACTTCCTCTGCATATTGCGCCACGGTCTTCTCGATGACCTCGGCAATGTTTTCGTACTTCTTAACGAAGCGCGGTACGCGCTCGAACATGCCGAGCATGTCTTCGGTCACCAGCACTTGCCCGTCGCATTGCGCCGAAGCGCCGATGCCGATCGTGGGGCAGGACACCGCCTTGGTCGCCTCGATCGCGATGGGTTCGAGCACGCCTTCGAGCACGATGGCGAAAGCACCTGCCTCGTCGAGTGCCTTGGCGTCGCCGACGATCTTGTCCGCCTCTGCATCGTCGCGTCCGCGTGCCATGTAGCCGCCGAGCACGTTTACCGCCTGAGGGGTGAGGCCGACATGGCCCATCACCGGAATGCCGCGCTGGTTGAGGAAGGAGACGGTCTCGGCCATCTGTTCGCCGCCCTCGAGCTTTACTGCGGCCGCGCCGCTTTCCTTGAGCAGGCGGGATGCGCTATCGAAGGCCTGTTCCTTCGATCCTTCGTAGGAGCCAAAGGGCATGTCGACCACGACAACCGAGTGATAGCTTCCGCGTACGACCGCAGCGGCATGGTTGGCCATCATGTCGAGCGTGACGGGAATGGTGGAGGGCAGGCCGTAGATAACCTGACCGAGAGAGTCCCCGACCAGCAGCAGATCGCAATGTGCGTCGAGAAGCTGGGCTTGCCGCGCCGTGTACGCGGTGAGCATCACGAGCGGATCCTTGGTCTCTCCGCCGGTCTTGTGCGCGCGAATTTTCGGGACCGTCAGCCGCTTCATCGGCTGAGGGGTGGGATTGGCTCGGCTGGTGCTCGTATCGAGCTTGAAAGTCGTCGACATGGCGCTCGCCCTAGCAAGTGCTGTGCAGAGTGCAAAGCAACGCTTGGACAGGCGCAGGTTTCCGTGCTTTAAGCGCGCGCATTGTTGCGATGCGGGAGGCATCGCGGGACGGAGAGGAAATTAACGACAATGGTCGCTGCCGGCAAAACCACTGGCGAGGGCTGGTCCTCGCGCACAGCCTTTATTCTTGCAGCCGTGGGTGCTGCGGTCGGACTTGGAAATATCTGGCGTTTTCCGACGCTTGCAGGTGAGAGTGGAGGCGGAGCCTTCGTCATCTTCTATATTGGCTGCGTCTTTCTGCTGGGCCTTCCGCTGGTCCTTTCGGAGATTTTCATCGGGCGCGTCGGCCAGACCGATGCGGTCGGTTCGATCCGCAAGGTGGCCGGCGAATCCAACTCATCGCCGAGTTGGTCAATCTTCGGCGGGATCGGCGCGGTTGCAGCCTTCCTCATCGTTTCCTTCTACTCTGTCGTTGCTGGCTGGGTGCTTTATTATGCCGGTGTGATGGGCTGGGACTTGCTTCAGGCCATTATGGCGGGGGACCCCTTCCGCGGCGCGCTGGTCGGTGAAGACCAGGGCCAGATCCAGCAGCGTCTGACCGACATGTTCGCCAATCCGGGTCTGCTGCTCGCGATGCACTTCGCGTTCATGGGGCTGACGCTCTACATCGTTGCGCGCGGTGTGAGCTCCGGCATCGAGAAGGCGGCGACCTATCTTATGCCTGCATTCTTCGTGCTGCTCGTCGGGCTCGTGGTCTACGGTGCGATCGAAGGCGATATCGGCGATGCAGTCGCCTTCCTGTTCACGCCCGACTGGTCGAAGCTGACCCCGCAGGTCATGAACTCGGCGTTGGGACAGGCTCTGTTCTCGCTCTCGCTCGGTGTGGCCGGCCTGATCACTTACGGCTCCTACATCAAGGAGAAGAGCAACCTTGGCGGCACAGCTGCCATGATCGCCGTGGCTGACACCAGTGTCGCTCTGCTTGCCGGTCTCATGATCTTCCCGATCGTGCTTGCAGTCGGCCTCGACCCGGCTGCAGGTCCGACGCTGGTCTTCCAGACGCTGCCCTTCGCCTTCCAGACGATGCCGGCAGGTGCGCTGTTCGGCTTCCTGTTCTTCGTGCTCATCCTCGTGGCTGCTATCACCAGTTCGATCTCGCTGCTCGAAGTGCCGACCGCATGGGGCATCGGAGAGCGCGGCTGGAGCCGCCCGAAATCGGCGCTGATCTTCGGCGGCGGCGCCTTCGTGATCGGTATCTTCTGCCTGCTCGGCTACAATGTGTGGTCGGATGTCCGCCCGCTCGGCTTCTGGTCGCTGTTCGAGAACACCGACATCCTCGACACGGTCGACGGGTTCACGGGCAAGGTCATGCTGCCGGTCGGCGCGCTGCTGACCTCGGTCTTCATCGGCTGGAAGGCAGATGTGAACCTGCTGCGGACCACCACCGGCCTGTCGCCCTGGGCGTTCAGCCTGTGGCGTTTCCTGATCGCGTGGCTATGCCCGCTCGCCGTCGCGATTATCCTCGTGACCGGACTATTCCCGAGCATCTTGCCTGCCTGATGCTAATTCCGCTTTGTCGGCCGGAAATTACCGCGTAATCAGCGCGGGTCCGGCTGGCGGAGCGGGAGAGTCCCGCGGCGGGCCGGAGGAGCTTGCTGCTTGAAATGATCCTCGACAGAGTGAAGCCGCTCGACGCCATACTGGCGGCGGCGGAGAAGAAGTCGCTGCACCGTTCATTGGGTGCCCTGCAACTCATGCTGTTCGGCATCGGCTGCATTATCGGAACCGGGATTTTCGTCCTTACTGCCGCCGGTGCCCAGAAGGCCGGGCCGGGACTGATGCTCGCCTTCATTATCGCCGGCGCGGTCTGCGTGGTGGCGGCCCTCTGCTATGCTGAAATCGCGGCGATGATCCCTGTTGCGGGCTCTGCCTATACTTACAGCTATGCGACCATGGGCGAACTGCTCGCCTGGACAGTCGGCTGGGCGCTGATCCTGGAATATGCGATTGCGGCATCGGCCGTTTCGGTAGGCTGGTCCGGCTATTTCACCGGTACCATTCTCAACGAGTTTCTCGGTATCCATCTGCCGCAATGGCTTTCTGCTGGCCCCTTGGCCCTCGGCGGTGAACCTGGCGGACTGATCAACCTGCCCGCTCTCGTCATCGCACTCTTGGTGACCTGGCTACTGATGATCGGGACCAGCGAGAGCGCCAAGGTCAACGCCGTGCTCGTGGCGATCAAGGTGTCGGCGCTCACGGCCTTCATTGGCCTGACGCTGACGAGTGCCTATTTCGATCCCGACCAGTTCAATCCCTTCCTGCCCGCAGGCATCTTCGGAGGCTTCGGCACCGGCGTTGGTGCGGTAGGCGCGGCGGCCACGATTTTCTTCGCCTATGTCGGCTTCGATGCGGTTTCGACCGCGGCAGAGGAGACCAAGAACCCGCAGCGCAACGTACCGATCGGCCTCGTCGGCTCGCTGGTCTTCTGCACGGTCTTCTACATCCTCGTTGCTGCCGGTGCGATCGGCACGATCGGTGGGCAACCGATCATGGGGCCGAACGGCATTCCCTTCCCGGCCGGTTCGGAAGAACTCGCGCGGCAGTGCGCCTTGCCTGCCTATTCGGATGCCCTGGTGTGTTCGAACGAGGCGCTGGCCCACGTCCTGCGCCAGATCGGCTTCTCGGGAATCGGCAATATGCTCGGCGTCGCGGCATTCCTGGCCTTGCCGTCGGTCATCCTCGTGCTGCTGTTCGCACAGACCCGCATCTTCTTCGTGATGAGCCGCGACGGCCTTCTGCCCGAAGGCCTGTCGAAGGTGCACCCCAAGTGGAAGACGCCCTACGTGGTGACCGCGATCACCGGCCTCATCGTGGCCGTCGGTGCAGCCTTCTTCCCGGTGGGGCAGCTGGCCGACATCGCCAATGCGGGCACGCTCTATGCTTTCCTGATGGTCGCGCTCGCGGTCATGCTGCTGCGCAAGAGCGATCCCGACCGCAAGCGCGATTTCCGCACGCCGATGCTGTGGTTCGTGGGGCCGGCGACGGTCGCGGGCTGTGCCTTCCTTTTCCTGAACCTGCCGCTTGAGGCTATGCTCGTTCTGCCGGCATGGTCGGCGATCGGGCTGGTGCTTTATTTCGGCTACAGCCGCCGCAACAGTCACCTTGGTCGCGGCGTGGTCGAAGTGGTCGACGATGTCGCGGGTGAGGAAACGATGATCCCGATCCATCCCCCGAAGGACTGAACGTAAAAGGGCCGCCCGGTGAGGGGCGGCCCTTCGCGACTCGTTTTTTCGATTATTGGGTCGTCTTAGAGATCGACCGATTCCACGTGGCGTTCTTCCGCCTCGTCGTGGACATTCATTCCCAGTGCCATCTTGGCCGTATTCAGCATGCCAAGATCGCCGCTCCAGATTTCGGCGTCTCCGAGGTCCATGCGCAGGAATAGGATGTCGGGATCGTCCTTGCCGCCATCGTACCAGGCTTCGACGAAGTTGTTCCAGAAGTGGTCGAAACGCTCCTTGCTGGTTTCAACCGAGAGCGTGCCGTCGAAACGCGCGAACATTTCGTGGCCCTTGCCGGCAAAGCTTGCGGTCACGTCGCCGAGCTTGGCAAAAGTCGATTTCTTGTGCGTGAAGAACCAGATCGCGCTGTTGGCATCCTTGTCGAGCTGCGCGGTCATCGGCACTGCCGTGTCCGACTGGCCCTTGAGTTCGAGGAAGACGAATGGCGAATCGGACATTGCCAGCCAGAATTTCTTCTTGAGTTCGTCAGGATTGCCTTCGGCGTATTTCATGTCGGTGCCTTTCTTAATTGCGTTTGCCCAATCAACGGCGCGCAAGGCCGGCCGTTCCATGACTGCGTCAGGTCGGGGCTGTGAAAGGATGAATTGCGAATCACCAGAGATTGGAACATAATAAGAACAGACGAGTCGATTCTCCATGACCCAACCCGATCTTGCCTCCTTGCCGATCACGGCCTTTGAAGACGTCGCCACGCTGTCTGCGCGGCGCAGCGCACGCTGGCGGCCAGGGCTGGCGGCACTGCAGGGGAAGGCTTTGCATAGCGAAATCTTCGCCTCCTCGCGCGAGGCTGCGGGGGCAGGGGCGGCCCTTGCGCTCGCGCTCGACGACTGGCGCTGTGCCCCTCGCGTCGATGGACAGGAGGCAGAAGACCGGCGCGGTGTGCTGTGGGTGCAGACCCGCGAAGCTGCGCGTCTTGGCGGGCGGCCTTACCGCACCGGACTGCCGCAGGATCTGCAGGGGCGGGTGATCCATGTGCTGGCGGAGAAAGCGGAAGATGCGCTCTTCGCGCTGGAGGAAGGCCTGCGGTGCCGCGAACTCGCCTTCGTGATCGGAGAGGTTGCAGGTAACCCCAAGTCGCTCGATTTCACGGCCTCGCGGCGGCTGACGCTCACGGCGCAGAAACACGGTGTGCCGCTGTTCCTGCTGCGCATCGATGCTGCGCGCGACCTGTCTTCGGCACGGATGCGCTGGGATGTGACCTGCGCGCCCTCCGCTGCGCCCGAATGGAATGCGCAGGCGCCGGGTGATCCGGCTTGGAAGGCAGAGCTCTTCCGTGCACGCAGCCACGCCCCGGGCGAGTGGGTCCTTGCCGAGAAGGACACGCAGCTCGCTGCCGAGAAGATACGCGAAGATGCCGATCGCGCGGTGGCAAACTGGACAGCGGGGCTGCAACATCGCCGCATGCCCCGCCGCGCGTGAATACTGGCACGGCGGACAAATCCCATCCGCCGCCGCAGGCTCGCCGCATTCTCTCGATCTGGTTGCCGGCCATGGCGATGGACCGCTGGCGGCTGGGTGCGCCCGAACGGCGTCAGCTAGACGAGACGCCGCTGGTCTTGATTGCCGACACCGCGCATGGTCCGCGGATCGAGGCTGCCAATCGTGCAGGCGCTGCTGCAGGGGCGAGGGCGGGCATGATGCTGGCCGATGCACGAACGCTGTGTCCTGAAATCGCGACTGCCCCGTCCGATCCGGCAGGCGATCTCGCCTTTCTCGAAAAGCTTGCCGTCTGGGCACAGCGCTGGGGGCCGTGGTCCGCGATGGATGCGCCCGACGGCTTGCTGGTGGATGTCACCGCAGTGCCGCATCTCTTCGGCGGGGAGGAAAAGCTGGCCGCAGACGTCGCCGCCGCTTTTACAAGGCGCGAGCTGGCGGTGCGCTGCGCCATCGCCCCCACAGCCGGGGCGGCCTGGGCCCTGTCACATTATGCGCCGCCGGGTACGATCC
>JABDNC010000068.1 GCA_013001165.1 Erythrobacter sp. | reverse complement strand
TTCAGGATCGCTTCGGCTTGCCGGTCGGTGAGCTTGAACTCCTTCATCATCACCGGTTTGGGCTCGTCCTCGGTGCGGATGATCTCGATCACCCGGTCGAGGTTGAGGAAGGCAATGATGTAGCCTTCGACGAGCTCCAGCCGCCGAGCGATCTGATCGAGCCTATGCTGGCTACGGCGCTGGAGGATATCGATCTGGCTGGCAATCCAGTTGTCGAGCAGTTCCTTCAGCCCCATCACCATCGGCGTGCGCGTATGATCGAGCACGTTGAGGTTGAGGCCGAAGCGCGTCTCCATGTCGGTGAGCTTGTAGATGCTCTCCTTAAGGAGCTCCGGATCGACATTGCGGCTGCGCGGGACGAGCACGATGCGGATCTGCTCATCGCTCTCGTCGCGCACGTCTTCTAGGATCGGCAGCTTCTTGTCGGCAATTGCCTGCGCGATCTGTTCGATCAGCTTGCCCTTGGCGACCTGGTAAGGGATTTCGGAGATGATCAGCTGCCACTGGCCGCCGCCGAGGCGCTCGATACCCGCCTGCTTGTCCTCGTCCTTCTCCGCCTCTGCCGCGTGGAAGCGCCCGCGTACACGGAAGGAGCCGCGCCCGGTCTCGTAGGCGTGGCTAATCGTCTCGGCGCTCTCGGGGACGACGCCGCCCGTTGCGAAGTCCGGTCCCTTGAAGATTTCCATCAGGCGCGCGTGTTCGACATGCGGATTGTCGATCACTTCCAGCGTCGCATCGACGATCTCGGCGACATTGTGGCTCGGAATATTCGTCGCCATGCCTACCGCGATCCCGCTCGCACCATTGGCGAGCAGGTTGGGGAAGAGGCCCGGCATGATTTCCGGCTCTTCTTCTTCATTATTGTAGGTTGGAATAAAGTCGACCGTACCTGCGTCGAGCCCTTCCATCAGGCGCATCGCCGTCTTGGTCAGCCGCGCCTCGGTGTAACGGTAGGCGGCTGCGTTATCGCCGTCGATATTGCCGAAGTTTCCCTGCCCCTCGACCAGCGGATAGCGCAACGCAAAATCCTGCGCGAGGCGGACCATCGCGTCATAGGCGGCCGTGTCGCCATGCGGGTGGTACTTACCGATCACCTCGCCGACCACGCGAGCGGACTTCTTGAACCCGCTCGCCGGATCGAGCTTCAATTGGCGCATCGTCCACAAGAGGCGCCGGTGAACCGGCTTCAGACCGTCGCGCAGATCGGGCAGTGAACGCGCGGTAATCGTCGAAAGCGCATACACAAGGTAACGCTCTGAAAGGGCGGAATCGAAGGGTGCATCGACGATGGCGTCGAAGGGATCGGCGCCGGAATCGTCCATTTCGGTAGTGGCCATGAGGTTCGCCCTACCAGAGGCACGGCTCGCCTACCAATGCGGAACGATGCACTTTCCCCACACGTTGCATGGGTAACACGAAATCAAGGAGTTACCTCATGACAAAACGCGTAATGATCCTCGCCACCAACGGCTTCGAACAGTCGGAGCTGATGCAGCCGAAGGCCAACCTCGAAGACGCCGGTTTCGAAACCACTGTCGTCAGTCTCGAAAAGGGCGAAATCACCGGTTGGAACGACAAGGACTGGGGCGACAGCGTCAAGGTCGACAAGACGGTCGACGAGGTCTCCGATTGTTCGGGCTATGACGCGCTGCTGCTTCCCGGCGGCCAGATGAACCCCGATATCCTGCGCATGAACGACCGCGCCATCGCTATCGTGCGTGAATTCAACCTGGCGAACAAGCCGATCGCGGCGATCTGTCACGCGCCGTGGCTGCTCGCAGAAGCCGGCCTCATCAAGGGCAAGACGGTAACCGCATGGCCCTCGATCCGCACCGACCTGAAGAATGCAGGCGCCAATGTGGTCGACCAGGAAGCGGTCGTTGATGGCAACCTCATCACCAGCCGTAATCCCGATGACATCCCCGCATTCAGCAAGGCAATGATCAACATGCTTGGCGAAAGCGTCGAAAACCGCGAACTCGAAAGCGCGTAATACCAGCCTGCCAGACTGACCAATTTGGCCTCGTCGCATCTGCGGCGGGGCCTTTTTTCGCCCTCCCTTGACGCATTTATACAACTTGTTACGTTGTAACACTACCCGCCACAAGAATGGCGCGGCGTAGACAAGGGAGAGAACCGATGGCGATACGTGCAGTCTTTCTTGCAGGGCTTTCCGCTCTTGCCCTCGCTTCCTGCGGCCAGCCCGAAAGGGAGCAACGCGTCACCGAAAGAGTCACGACCGTCGATGCCGAAGAAGGCGACACGCAAGCCCCCACAAACGAGTTCGGATTCTTTGAAGCGCAGGAGCAGGGAATGTTCTCTGGCTCGCCGCCAACTCCAGAGCCTCGCCGTATCTCTCCTCCCCCACCCGCTCCGTCGCCGGTCACCGTTCCCGGTCAACCCCTACCGGGGGCAGACACCCCGATTGCCGTCAGCATGCCGCAGGTGGCCTACACCTACTCCTACGGCTTCCGCGTCCCGGCGAACGTCATCCGACCACTGCAGGAACGCCATGCCGACATGTGCGAGGCCAAGGGTCCGCAGGTCTGCCGCATCGTCTCGATGAATTCGGAAGAGATGGAGGGCGACTATGCCTACGGCAGCCTGCGCATTGCCATCGCCAGCAGCGAAGCGCGCACTTTCGGAAAGGCCCTGACCGCAGCCTCGAAAGGCATGGACGGCGAACTGGCTTCCTCATCGATCGAGGGAGAGGACCTCTCGAAGAAGATCGTCGACACCGAAGCGCGCCTGCGCGCCCGCACGGTTCTGCGTGACCGGCTCATGGAGGTGCTGCGAAACCGTCAGGGCACGGTCGCCGAACTGGTGGAGGCCGAGCGCGGCGTCGCCAAGGTGAACGAGGAAATCGACCAGGCGAGCAGCTGGCTGAACGAAATGCGAGGCCGGGTCGCCTATTCGACGATGACGCTGGAATACGAGGCCGGAACCCCGTCGCAAGGCGGGTTCGCAGACCCGATCCGCAATGCACGGGGCTCGCTCGCCTCGATCCTCGGCAACCTCATCGCCTTCCTGATGGTGGTCGGCATCGTCATCATCCCGATCGGCCTGATCATCTGGGGCGCAATCCGCCTGTTCAAGCGGATGGGCGCGTCGACCGGCATCGGCGACGATGGTTGGACGAAGCCAGGCGAAAGCACCGATAAGTAACACCTTTCAGGTGGCCTCGCGGAAACGACCCATTTAAGGGTGGGTCATTGGGAATGCGGTGGTATCGAGAACTGATGCCAACGTCCCATTGCCGCTTTGCTCTAACCTTTTCAGCATATTTTTCAGGGGAGAGCGGGCTACGGGCGCGATGTCTATGGCTGTTACAGTACCAACACGCAGCAACGACATTTCCCGGGCAATCCGCGCCCCCTTCACTACGGGCAAGGAGATGTTCGGCAGTGGCGCGGAACAATCGAGCCCGCCGAGCGCGTATCTCGTATCTCTCTGCAAACGTTTCCACGTTTCTAATCCACATGGGCTGTCGACAGTAAATGCACTTACCGTTTTGTTTCGAAAACGCGTGGGCCCTGATTCGGACGATCTTTTTCAATTGTTACGCTCCAATGATCAAAAGTCATTGTGATACGCTTCGACTGATGTCGTCCCGAGGCGGGTAAGCTTCTGCTTGCGCACTGGGCCGCTTTTGCGTGCCTCACTGTCCTCGATCGGATCGCGTACTCGCTGATCGCACTGTGATATTGAGATGAAAGCAAATATCTGCAAGCCCCGTAGACATTTCGGTTGCGAGGGGGCTAACGGCTCATATCGTGGCTTTCGGCGGGAATGCTCACGGTCAGCCCGTCCAGTTCCTCTCCGAGCACGATCTGGCAGGACAGGCGACTGGTGCGGCGCACGCCCGCGGCAAGATCGAGCATGTCTTCCTCTTCTTCGCTCGCTTCGGGAAGGCGGTCGAACCAGTCCTTGTCGATGACAACGTGGCAGGTCGAGCAGGCCATCTGTCCCTCGCAAGTGCCCTCCAGCGGCATTCCGGCCGCCTGGGCAGCGCGCAGCAGCGTGTCACCGTCCTTACCCGACGCATCGACGCGGTCGCCTTCGGAGGTGATGAACGTGATCTTCACAGGGCCCCTTGCGCCTTTGCCGCCTCGTTGATCGCCCGGCCCGCTTCCTCGATTTCCTCCAGCGTGGTGTAGCGGCCGAAACCGAGGCGGATCGATGTCTTGGCGAGCTTCTTGGGCAGGCCGATCGCCTCGAGCACATGGCTGGTGCGGCCCGATCCGCTCGCGCAGGCCGAGCCTGCCGAGAACATCACGTTGCGGCAATCGCTCATCAAGCGGCCGACATCCAGCCCACCGCCATTTGGCCCGCGCGGGCGGATGTTGAGGTTGCCGTGGTAACGCGCCTCGGCACTGCCGTTGAGTTCCCAGTTCTCGAAGATCTCCGTGGCGCGTTTCCAGAGCTTGCCGACATGCTCGGCGTCCTGCTCCATCCGGTCCTTGGCCTCTGCAGCCGCTGCGCCCATGCCCGCAATGAGAGCGGGGCTGAGCGTGCCGGAGCGAAGGCCGAATTCCTGCCCGCCGCCGGTCTGGACTTCATGCAGGTCGAGCCCCTCGCGCACCCATAGAGCGCCGACGCCCTTTGGCCCGTGGAACTTGTGTGCGCTGATGGCGATCATGTCGGCACCCGTGACCTCGATCTTGCCATAGGCCTGCACCGCATCGCACAGGTAGAGCGCATTGTTCTCCTTCGCTTTGCGGTGCCATTCGACCGTCGGCTGGATTACCCCGATCTCGTTGTTCACCTGCATCAGGCAGACGAGGCGCGTGTCCTGCGGCAGGTCCTGCTTCGTGTTGCACTGCCCGTCCTTGGCAACGTTCAACACGTGGCACTTGCCCGCATCCTTGGCCGTATCGAGCACGGCGGAATGTTCGATGGCTGAAACGGAGACGTTGCCATCCTTCCCGCTGCCGCGAATGGCGAGGTTGAGCGCCTCGGTCGCACCGGAGGTGAAGATCACCTTGCCGCCGGGCGGGAAAAGCGCAGCGACCTGACCGCGCGCGAATTCGATCGCAGCCTTGGCCTCGCGGCCCATCTTGTGCGGGCTATGCGGATTGCCAAAGCCGGTGCCGCCCGGCCCGTCGAGCCAGCGCATCATGGCGTCGCGCGCTTCGGGGGCAAGCGGGGTGGTGGCCTGATAGTCGAGGTAGATCATGTCTTCGCCAACTCAAGCCATACCTCGGCGAAGCGTTCCACTTCTTCGCGCGTAGTATTCCAGCCGAAGCTTGCGCGGATGGTGCGGTCGGCGACTTCGGGTTCGACCTGCATCGCCTGCATGACATGGCTGGTCTTCATCGTGCCCGAGGAACAGGCAGAGCCTTGCGACACCGAGATCCCCGCCATGTCGAAGCGCATCACCTGCGCGCTGCCACTCATCTTCGGCATGGCGATGGCGCGGACGTAGGGCGTGGGGTCCGAAAGCCGGTCGGACAGCCAGATACCGCCGCTTTTGCGGCAATGCTCGACGATTGCATCGAGCGGTTCGAGCACGAAGGGTTCGATATAGGGAGAGGATGCCGCCTCCAGCGCCGCCGCCATGCCAAGCACGCCGGGCAGGTTCTCGGTCCCGCGGCGATACCCGCGTTCCTGCCCGCCGGCCGGTTCGAGCATGGCGAAGTCCTTCACCAGCAAAGCCCCGATACCGATCGGTCCGCCGAACTTGTGGGCCGATACGATCGCCATATCGCATGTCGGGATCGCGATCTTGCCGGCACTCTGCGCACAATCGGTCAGCAGGAGACCGCCTGCCTGATGCACCTGCCCGGCAATGGCAGCGATGTCCTGCCTATTGCCGGTTTCCGAATTGATGTGCTGGACTGCAACGAGCGGGCGTTCGCGCTGGACGGCTTCGGCAAGCACTTCCAGATCCAGCGCGCCGTCGGCTTTCACCGGCAAACGCTCCCCATCGGGAGCCGCCTTGAGGATTGCATCGTGTTCGACCGCCGAGACCAGCCGTGCGCCTGCCTTGGCATGCCCCAGCGCGAGTGCCGCAGCCTCGCTCGCGCCCGAGGTGAAGATGACTTCGCCTTCCCAGGCGAGCGCGCGTTTCACACCTTCGCGCGCGTCCTCGAGCGCAGCCCTTGCCTTGCGGCCTTCGGCGTGCGGACTGCTCGGATTGGCCCAGAGCGCGAAGCCTTCCTCCATCGCCTGCCGGGCCTGCGGGCGCAGCGGCGTGGTGGCGGCGTGATCGAGATAGATGCGTGTCGGGACGGGACGTGCTCGAAATAATTGCGAATTGAAGACAAATCCCTATATAGCGCGCAACCTCGCGCAAGCCCTAACAGGCCTGCGACCTCACATTTCTGCCAGGGTATACCTCCCGCATGCCGACAGTAATTTTTCCCGGCCCTGAAGGCCGTCTCGAAGGCCGTTTCTCTCCCGGCCCCCGTCCGCGCGCACCTGTTGCGATGATCCTCCACCCGCACCCGCAGGGCGGCGGCACTATGAACGAGCAGATCACGCAGCGGCTCTACAAGACTTTCGTGAACCGCGGCTTTGCTACACTGCGCTTCAATTTCCGCGGCGTCGGCCGCAGCCAAGGTAGCTTCGACAACGGTATCGGCGAACTGTCCGACGCCGCTGCCGCGCTCGACTGGGTGCAGCAGGTCCATCCCGAAGCGCAGGTGACCTGGGTTGCCGGCGTCAGCTTTGGCTCGCTTATCGGCATGCAGCTGCTCATGCGCCGCCCGGAAATCCGCGGCTGGATCAGCATCGGCGCCCCGGCGAGCATGTACGACTTCTCGTTCCTCGCGCCCTGCCCCGCCAGCGGCATCTTCATCCACGGCGCGCAGGACACCGTTGTCCAGCCCAATGCCGTGACAAAGCTGGTCGAGAAGCTCCGCACTCAAAAGCACATCACCGTGCATCACGAGGAAATTCCGCGCGCGAACCACTTCTTCGAGAACGAGCAGGAAGAACTGATGAAGTCGGTCGACAACTACCTCGACTTCCGCCTCGACCCGGCCTGCCCGATCACCTGACGGCCGCCAAGCAACCGAAGAATATACGATCAAGGGCCCGGTTTTCGGGCCCTTTTTCGTAAGCGGACCAGTCCACCGACTACTTCCGGCAACCCGCCACTTGCAATTAAAATGATATGTTGTAACATTGCTAATCGGAAGAGTCGCAAAGGAGAGGACCTATGTCATATGTCGACCAGAAGAACGGACCGTCGCCGACAGGCCTGGCGAGCGCGGTTATCGTGCAAGCGGCGATCGGTGCACTTATCGTCACCGGGCTGACCGTTTCGCAGGCAATCATCGCCGATCCACCGAGGGTGGACACATTTGACGTGAAGAAGGACCCGCCTCCTCCTGCCCCGCCTCCGCCGGAGCAAACAGAGACCGTGCCCGAGGCACCGACCACGCCGCCGATCACCGTGCCGACGCCGCCGTTCGAATTCGATACCGTGCGACCGCGGATCGACACCACCGATCTCGTCTTGCCTCCGCAGCCGCCCATGCCGCCGATCGGCGACAGGATTGTGCCCACGCCCTCACCGGCCGCCACCTTCACCCCTGTCGGCGCCAAGCCGCGCAACGATCCGGGTGCATGGCTGAGAGATCGTGACTACCGCTCCAGCTGGGTGCGCCAAGAGCTGACCGGCGTTGCCAGCTTCCGTCTCGATATCGCTGCCAGCGGCAAGGTCACAGGTTGCAGGATCTCCGGCAGCACCGGTCACAGCCAGCTCGACGAAGCGACCTGCCGCCTGGTGCAGCAGCGTGCGAAATTCGAACCGGCCCGCGGGTCGAATGGTGAACCGGTGTCGGGCCAGTATACCGGTTCGGTCCTCTGGCAGCTGCCCGAATAGCCTCCCGGGCGAAAGCTGCTAACGCGAGCCCCGTTCGACCTTGTCGAGCGGGGCTTCGCCGTCTGCATCGGGTATCGTCCAGATAGCGACATTGCCCAGCGCGATCAGGCCCAGCAGGACCATCAGCATCGCGTTCTTGACGTTGCCGGTGCGCTTCCAAAGCAGGAAAGCCCCGACGAACAAGGCGACGGCGGCAAGGACGACGATCGAGAGCACGGTATCGAGCATTCCCGCTCCCTAGCCCGGACCGCGCGAACGGGAAAGCGCAGGAACACAGAGCATCCCCTCCCGTTGGTTGGAAAAGGGATGCGACGCTGGGTCGCACAACCGGCGAAAGGACGAGAGCAATGGGTATCTTCAGCAGCATCAAGGAAGCGATCTTCGGCAAGGAAGCCAAGGCGCAGGAAGCACCTGCACAGCCGAAGACGGGGAATGCATGGGCAGATGCCCCCAAGACCGAAGCGGTCGCCAAGCCCGTCGTCGATGTCGAGAACAGCCTCGATTCCATGCCGGGTGCCGACAGGCTCAACTGGCGCACTTCGATCGTCGACCTGATGAAGCTGATCGGCGTCGATTCAAGCTACGAAAACCGCAAGGCGCTCGCGACGGAACTCGGTCGCGAGGATTACTCGGGCACCGCAGAAGACAATATCTGGCTTCACAAGCGCACCATGCGCGAATTGTCGGCGAACGGCGGCAAGGTCCCGGCCGAATTCCTCGATTGATTTGACAGTCTTGCGCGCCGGCTACACACCAGCGCGCATGACCACACACACTATCGAAGCAACCCGTCGCCAGGTCCTTGCCGGACTTGGCGCGACTACCGCCCTTACCCTTGGCGGATGCGTCCCGACACCGCGCCCCGAGGGAATTGCCGCGGCACAGAGGATCGGTGCCGAGCGGTTGCTCGAAACAGTCGCCTACAACCTCCTTGAACATGAACCCGAACGCGCCACCAGCCTGGGCGTCGACACGGGCCGCTATGCCTACCTGCGTGGCAAGCTCGAAGACCAGTCGCCCGGGGGACAGGGCGCCTATGCCGCGACGCTGCGCCAGGATCTCGCCCGCGTCGCCGCCTATTCGCGCGAAGGCCTCGACAGCGAGACGGTTACCAACCTCGACGTGGTGCAGAGCGCCTACGAACTCGCGCTCGACGGCTTTGCCCTACCCTATGGGGATACACCCGTCGGCAACTGGCGCACCGCGCCATATGTCGTAATCCAGAACGTCGGCGAATATCTCGCCATGCCGCGCTTCATGCAGTCGACACAGAAGGTCGAAAACGGCGACGATGCGGACGCTTATATCGAGCGGCTTGAAGCCTTTCCCGCCTCGCTCGATGGCGAACTGGCCCGCATCCGCGAAGCGCGCGGTATGGGCGTGGTCCCGCCATCCTTCCTGCTCGACAAAGCAATTGTGCAGATGGAACAGACCATCGCCAGCGCCGGCAAAGGCGAATTGTTCGCCGACGACCTGCGCGCCAAGCTGAATGCGGCGGGCATGCCCGAAAGCCATGCCAACCGCGCGAAGATACTCGAAAGCGGGGTGATCGCCGAGGCGCTGGAACGCCAGCTCACCGAATTGCGGGCCGAACGCGCGGTCGCCACCGACGATCCGGGCATGTCGGCCCGCCCCTATGGCGAGGAATTCTATAGCTGGGCGCTGCGCTCCAGCACGACCACCCGCCTCACGCCGGACGAAGTGCACCAGCAAGGCCTCGAGGAACTCGAAGCGCTGCATGCGCGCATGGACCCAATCCTGCGTTCGATCGGATATTCCGAAGGCACCGTCGGCGCGCGCATGACCGCGTTGTCGCAAGACCCGCGCTACAAGTTCGCGCCGGGCGACGAAGGCCGCGCCGAGATCATGGATTTCATCGCCGAGCGCGTGGACTGGATCAGGGCCCAGATGCCGCGTGCCTTCAATACGCTGGTCGATCCCAATCTCGAAGTCGTCCGTATCCCGGTGGCGGAAGAAGCCGGTGCGCCCGGAGCCTACGGCGGGGCGGGCAGCAAGGACGGCACGATACCGGGTCGGTTCTGGATCAATTTGCGCACGACCGAATTGCACCGAAAATACGATCTTGCCGATCTCACCTATCACGAAACCATTCCCGGCCACGTCTGGGAAGGCGAGTACTCCAACCGCCTGCCGCTGATCCGTTCGATCCTCGCCTTCAATCCCTTCTCCGAAGGCTGGGCGCTCTACGGCGAACAGCTGGCCGACGAACTGGGTGCCTATGACGGCTTTGAAGTAGGTCAGCTCGGCTACCTCCAGAGCCTCGCCTTCCGCGCCTGCCGTATGGTCGTCGACAGCGGCCTTCACGCCAAGGGCTGGAGCCGCGAACAGGCTCGCCAGTTCTTCATCCAGCGCAATGGCTCGAAGCCGGAGGAGGTGCAGAGCGAGGTCGACCGCTATTGCAGCTGGCCCGGACAGGCGACCGGCTACAAGCTCGGCCACAGCCGCATCGTCGACCAGCGCCAGCGCGCGCAGGCCGTGCTCGGAGAAGCCTATGACCTTAAGGCGTTCAACGACGCGGTGATCCTCGGCGGCAACGTGCCGATGGATGTGCTGGAGAAGAACGTGTCGCGCTATATTGCGGGGGTGTCCGCCTAGATCCGTCGCAGGACGGGCCTCACCTCACTCCCAAACGCGGACCCAGTCGACTTCCATCTGGATCTCGCCGGCCTTGATCCGGTCGACCGTGGACTGCGGGAGGCCGGGATAGGGCGAAGTGATATTGTTGACGCCTTGCGGGTAGGTACCGCCCAGCGCGAAGTTCAGGATGATGTACTGCGCCCGGTCGAAACGCCACGGACCATATTGTTCGACGTCGGGCTTGGTGACGCGGTAGAATTCGCGGTCGTCGACGAAGAAGCGCACGTCCAGGTCGCGCCGTTCGACTGAATAGACATGCCAGTCTGTCACGTCCTCTCCTGACGGAAAGGTCTGGCGCTCGGCGATGGGCGTATCGCCGGAATAGCCGGGCCCGTGGAGCGCGGAGCTCGTCCAGTCCTTTTCGCCGACATATTCCATGATGTCGGTCTCGCCGGCATCGGGCCAGTCGCCGTAACCGAGCATCCAGAATGCAGGCCAGGCACCACGTGCATCGGGCATGCGGATGCGGGCCGAGACCTTCGCATAGGTAACGTCGTATTTGCCGCTGGAGTCGATGCGGCCGGAAACGAAATCGGCCGTCCGGCCGGTCGGGGTGGCGAATCCTTCACGCCATTGCGGCTTCAGGATGAGCGCCTGTCCGTCCTCCGCACCAGTAACCGGACCGAACAGGATCGTCTCGTTGGAATCGATATAGGCCTGCTGCTCGTTATTGACCCAGAATGCGGGGCCTTCGACATTCCAGACCGAACGATCGAGCGAACCGCTGGCGAACTGCTCTTCGAACACCAACGTGTCGAAAGAGGTCGGCGATGGTCTCGGCGACGGGGTAGGAGTAGGCGATGGCGTGGGAGCGGGTCCGCCGCCCAGCGTTGGGCTTCCCGACGATCCCCCTCCGCATGCGACCAGCGCCAGCGCGCAGACCGTTGTGAACGCAATATTCCTCATCGAACATTCTCCCGTCCATGAGAACGTTATCAATTACCTTCGCATGGCTCAATGGCCAATAGTCGCGAGCCATAGGGCGGGCATGGGGCCCGCCGCTTGAGATAGCGCGTCCTAACGGCGGGCGAGACCGCCTACAATCGAACCGAGGATGCCGCCGAGCGCGCCTCCGCCGCCTTGCTGCTGGCCGCCTGTGGCACCACCCGCTTGCTTGGCCATGTATCCGGCCACCGCCATAGCGAGGATTGGAAGCATCTGCTTGAGCAGGCTTTCGTCGATGCCGGTGATGGCCGACACCTCGCTCGCCACACCTCGGCTGGTTTCCTTCCCGCCGAAGATATTGCCGAGAATGTCGTTGCCCTTGCCGGTGTCGGTCGGACCACCTCCGAGCACGCTCTCGAGCAGGCCGCCGCCGCCAAGACCGCCGATAAGTCCGCCGAGACCGCCAAGGCCGCTTGAACCTGCTGTCGAGCGGCCCATTCCGGCGACGATCGCCGGGAGCAATGCGCCCGCACCCGTTCGGGCAGTCTGCTCGTCGATATTGAGTTCGCGGGCCATGCTTTCGATCGCGCCGCTCTGCTGCAGCATTTGTGCCAGGCTCATGCTCTTCCCCTTCCATGCAGAGGCACGACGCCGAAGCGCCGTGCCGATGCCGAGTTACTTCTTGCCGAAAAGGCCGCTTGCCATGCCGGCGATTTCGTCCAGCGGATTTCCGTCACCATCCTGATCGAGCATTGCGGCAAACTTGGAAAGCGAGCCCTCACCGCCGATTGCGTCGCGGATCTGGCCGAGCATCGCCATGTCCATTCCGGTCTTCTGCGACGCGACTTCGAGCGTATCGCCCGGATCCTGGTGCGCTTCACCGAGCGCAGCGACGGCCTTGGCCGCCATTTCGGGATCGATCCCGAATTTTTCGGCCATGTTGGTGACAGTCGGATTATCACCGACCTGGCCAAGAATACTGTCGAACAGTCCCATCATCTATTCTCCTCTATGAAACGTAGGCAGCCAGTGTGAACGGACAACTGCCCCTGCGCAAATAGTAAAACCCCCGACCGCGCTCTCTCCTTCGCGACCGGGGGTCTCCTCTCCAACTGTTTGCCCGCGCTACGCGGGATTGACCGTCAGGCGGCTGCGGGAGCCGCGTCGCGCACGCCCTGGTCGACATGCGCTGCAAAGGGTTCGAAATTGTCGACGAAGAGCTGCACCAGCTTGTGCGCGGTGCGGTCGTATTCGTCCTTGTCGGCCCATGTCGCCCGCGGGTCTAGGATCGTGCTGTCGACACCCGGAACTGCAACCGGCACTTCGAAGCCGAAGTTCGGGTCCTTGCGGAATTCGGCATCGTTGAGGCTGCCGTCGAGCGCCGCATTGAGCAGCGCGCGGGTCGCCTTGATCGGCATGCGATTGCCTGTGCCGTACTTGCCGCCGGTCCAGCCGGTGTTGACCAGCCAGCACTGCGCGCCGCCTTCGGCGATGCGCTTCTTGAGCAGGTTGCCGTAAACGCTCGGGTGGCGCGGCATGAAGGGCGCGCCGAAACAGGTGCTGAAGGTCGCGGTCGGCTCGGTCACGCCGATTTCCGTACCGGCGACCTTGGCGGTGTAGCCCGACAGGAAGTGGTACATCGCCTGCTCGGGCGTGAGACGCGCGATCGGAGGCAGCACGCCGAAGGCATCGGCAGTCAGCATGATAACGTTCGTTGGCGGCGGGCCGAGATTGTCGGCGCTGGTGTTCGGGATCGAAGACAGCGGATAGGCGCCGCGGGTGTTTTCCGCGAGGCTGTTGTCGTCGAGGTCGATTTTACCATTGTCGTCCATCACCACGTTCTCGAGGACGGTGCCCTCCATGCGCGTGGTAGCGTAGATTTCAGGTTCGCTCTCGGGATCGAGGCGGATCATCTTGGCGTAGCAGCCGCCTTCGAAATTGAAGACCGCCGTGTCGGACCAGCCATGCTCGTCATCGCCGATCAGCGTGCGGCTGGCATCGGCCGACAGCGTGGTCTTGCCAGTGCCCGAAAGACCGAAGAACACCGCGCTCTTGCCGTCGGAGCCGATATTGGCCGAGCAATGCATCGGCATCACGCCCTTGGGCGGCAGCAGGTAATTGAGGATGCCGAAGACGCTCTTCTTCATCTCGCCGGCATATTTGGTACCGCCGATCAGGATCAGCTTTTCTTCCAGATTGACCGCAATCACGGTCTCGCTGCGCGTGCCGTGACGTTCAGGATCGGCCTTGAAAGTCGGCAGGTCGACAATGGTGTACTCGGGCTCGAAACCATCGAGCTCTTCCGCTGTCGGGCGAACCAGCATCGTACGGATGAACTGGTTGTGCCAGGCGAGTTCGTTGATGACGCGCACGTTGACGCGATATTCGGGCTGCGAACCGCCGAACAAGTCGGCCACGAAGAGCTCTTCCTTGTCCTTTAGCGCGGCCATGAAGTCAGCCTTCAACGCAGCGAAGTGTTCCGGCGTCATCGAGGCGTTGTTGTCCCACCAGACGGTGTCTTCGGTCTCGGCGTTGCGGACGATGAACTTGTCCTTGGCGCTGCGGCCGGTGTGCTTGCCGGTTTCGACGACCAGCGGGCCATGCTTGGCGCGGCGGCCTTCGCCACGTTCCAGTGCGGCGGCAGTCAGTTCGTCCGACGTCAGGTTGGGGTGGATGGTGGCGGAAGTCTCGATGCCCTGCGCGGCAAGCGAGTGGGAAAGAGCGGTAGTCACTGAAATCTCCAGCGCAAAAGAGGCGGTATCACTCGGGGAATCGCTGGCGCATACGAATGCGCCGCGCTTCGTGAGAGCCTTTATAAGCCGCACGACGCGACGTCAAACGCGCTTCGGGATAATTCGCCTCACCCCTTTGGCTTGCCGCGTTGTCATGCTGAGGAACTTGCGTTAATCGCCGTAAACGATGGAAAACACCGCCGGAGATGCCCTGCCGCCCGCCGATGATCGCACCGTTATTGCGCTTGTCGACGATGACCGGAATATCCTGACCACGGTCTCGATCGCGTTGCAGGCAGAAGGGTTCGCCACACGCGTTTACTCCGACGGTGAAGCGGCGCTCAACGCTTTGCTCGGCAACCCGCCCGATCTCGCCATTTTCGACATCAAGATGCCCAAGATGGACGGCATGGAATTGCTGCGCCGCCTGCGCGAACATTCGCCGCTGCCGGTCATCTTCCTGACCAGCAAGGACGACGAGCAAGACGAGGAAGCTGGTTTCCTGATGGGGGCCGACGATTATATCGCCAAGCCGTTCAGCCTGCGCCTGCTGCTGGCCCGCATCCGGGCGATCCTGCGCCGCAGCGATGCGCGCCGCCCGATCCCGATCGAGCCGGGTGAAAAGCCTGCTGAAGTCATCGAGCGGGGCCGCCTCCGCATGGACCCTGCGCGCCACCACGTGACGTGGGACGACAAACCCGTCTCGCTCACGGTCACCGAATTCCTCCTGCTGGAAGCACTGGCGCTGCACCCCGGCGTCATCAAGAGCC
This sequence comes from Erythrobacter sp., assembly GCA_013001165.1. Classification (GTDB taxonomy): domain Bacteria; phylum Pseudomonadota; class Alphaproteobacteria; order Sphingomonadales; family Sphingomonadaceae; genus Qipengyuania. Next base: position 12,500 of record JABDNC010000068.1, on the reverse strand, counting down.
GCAACCAGCTGATGGATGCCGCCTATCCCGACGATGTCTTCGTCGACGACCGCACGGTCGACAGCCACATCAAGCGAATGCGCCGCAAGTTCCGCAAGGTCGATGGCGAATTCTCCGCAATCGAGACGCTTTACGGCGCGGGTTACAGTTTCAGCGATGGCTGACACCGGCAGCGTGCTCCGGGGCGACCCGAGCCTGGACAAATTGCGCTGGTCGCGCCGCCTGACGCTCACCAGCCGCATCCTCTTCGTGAACATTCTGCCGCTGGTCCTGCTGGGCGGCGGTGTCCTTTACCTCGACAGCTATCGCAAGCAGCTGCTCGACGAACGCTTCAAGCTCGCACTCGTCGAGGCGCAGATCACGGCCGAGGCGCTGGCCGGCGCCACGCCGCAACGGCAGGAAGCGCTGCTGATCCAGATCGGCAAGGAACAGCGGCTGCGCATCAGGGTCTATGGCCCAGACGGCAAGCTGGAATCCGACAGCTTCGCCCTCGCCCCGCCCAGCTTCACGCTTCCCGATGCGAGCGACGTCGACCAGGGTAACTTCGCCCTGCGCATGGACCGGTGGTTCGACCGGGTCGTCGATGCACCTGCCCTGCCCGACTATGTCGATCCCGAGGCCGACGATGCCAGCGCTTGGCCAGAGCTGGTCCGCGCCCGCGAGGAAAGCCTGACGCAGATCGTCCTGCGCGATGCGCCCGACGGCACGCATGTAATCAACGCAGCAGCACCGGTCGGCCTCGACGGCGATACGCTGCTGCTGACCCGCAACCCGGTCGACATTACCGAAAGCGTGCGAGAAGCGCGCACCAACGTGCTGCTGGTTGTCCTGCTGTTCCTGCTCGTTTCAACGCTGCTCAGCTGGTTCCTTGCGCAGACCATCGTGCGTCCCTTGCGCGAACTGGTTCAGGCGGCCGTGCGGGTCCGCCAGGGCCGTGATCGCCAAGTCGAGGTTCCGCGCCTACCTGACCGGCGCGACGAGATCGGGATGCTCGCCCGCGCAGTGTCCGACATGACCGGCGCACTGCGCCAGCGGATCGACGCGGTGGAAAGCTTCGCCGCAGACGTGGCGCACGAGATCAAGAACCCGCTCGCTTCGCTGCGCAGCGCGACTGAATCTCTCGGCAAGGTCGAAGACCCTGAACTGCGCGCGCAATTGCTCGATATCGCGACGCATGACGTGCGCCGGATCGACCGGCTCGTCACCGAAATCAGCGACGCCAGCAGGATCGATGCGGAAATGTCGCGCGCGGAATTCGAGCGCGTCAATCTCGCCGCCCTCGTCCGCAATATCGTCGCCAGCCGCGAGGAGCGCGACGAGAATGGCGGCTGCATGGTCGACGTGGAAACCATCGGGGAAGACCTCGTCGTGGCCGGCGTGCCCGTGCGCCTTGAACGCGTGATCGAGAACCTGCTCGACAACGCCGTCTCCTTCTCGCCCGAAGGGAGCAAGATCGAAGTCATCATGCGCTGCCGCGAGGGCCGCATCATCATGACCGTATGCGACGAAGGCCCCGGCATCCCGGCTGAAAAGCGGGAGAAGGTCTTTCACCGTTTTCACTCCGATCGACCCGAAGAGGAAGATTTCGGTAATCACTCGGGTCTCGGGCTTGCCATCGGGCGTACCATCGCCGAAGCGCATGACGGCACGCTCCATGCAGACGAGCGCGCAGACGGAAAGAAAGGGGCCTGTCTCGTGTTAGACCTGCCGGCAGCGAAATGAAGATTGTCATTCCCAATGTGACCGCCGTGGCCATCGACGGCCGCGCCCTGCTGATCGCTGGAGAACCGGGCCTCGGCAAATCGAGCCTTGCCCTCATGCTGATCGATCGCGGCGCGACGCTGATCGGCGACGACGGCATCCGCATCGTCGAGGAAGATGGGCACCCGGTCGCCCATCCGCCGATGACGACCGAGGGGCTGATCGAGGTTCGAAACGTCGGCCTCGTCAAACTGCCCACCACCAGCGCCCCTGTCTCCCTCGCCCTCCAGCTGACCGAAAAGAAAGCGCCGCGCTATCCGACCGAAATCCCCACGACCGACATTCGCGGGACCTCGATCCCCGTCCTGATGTTTCGTGCCGGTGACATGACCCAGGCGCTGCGTGCGGAATACGCGCTCGAGAAACACGGTCTGACCTTCGACAAATGACGAACGCGCCCGGCCACCAGCGCATCCTGCTCGTCACTGGCCTGTCGGGCGCCGGAAAGTCGACTGCATTGCAGGTGCTGGAAGACCTCGGCTGGGAAACGATCGACAATTTCCCGGTGCGCTTGCTCGGTTCGCTGCTGGGGGGCGATAGCGACCATCCCGCCCCGCTCGCAATCGGCTTCGACTCGCGCACGCGCGGCTTCGTGCCTGCCGAGACGATCGAACTTTGCGAACAGCTCGCCACGCGCAAGGATATCGAACTCACCACGCTCTTCATCGACTGTTCGGCCGCCGAGCTTGAACGACGCTACAACGAGACCCGGCGCCCGCATCCCATGGCGCGCGAACGCCCCGTGGCGGGCGGCATCAAGGCCGAACGCGAACTGCTCGCACCCTTGCGTAGCTGGGCCGACATCGTGCTCGACACCAGCGATTACACCTCCAGCGACCTGCAGCAAGTCGTGCGCGAACGCTTCGGCAAAAGCGGCGGACGCGAGATGACCGTCACTATCTCCAGCTTCGGTTTTGCGCGCGGGATGCCACCGCTCGCCGACCTGCTGTTCGACATGCGGTTCCTCGATAATCCACACTGGGTGCCGGAGCTGCGCGAGCAGACCGGGCTCGATGAGCCGGTGGCCGCGCATATCCAGGCCGACCCCGCCTTCGCGCCCGCTTTTGCCCGCATTTCGGAGACCTTGACGGAGCTCCTGCCACGTTATGCCGCTCAGGATAGGAGCTATCTGAACATCGCTTTCGGCTGTACCGGCGGGAGACACCGTTCGGTATTCAGTGCGGAACGCGCTGCCGAGGTCTTGCGCCAAGCCGGATTTTCGCCCACGGTCATTCACCGCAATCTGGGAAGCCGGCCCGCCGATCCGCTCGAGCGCAGCTGATTTCCCCACACGGCTTTATGACGAACAGGCACAGCCAACACCCTTCGGGACCCGCAACGGACGCATTTCACGCATGATCGGCATGATTCTCGTGACCCACGGCAAGCTGGCCGAACACTTCATCGACGCGATGGAGCACGTGGTCGGCAAGCAGGAAGGCGTGGCCACCATCTGCATCGGCCCGAACGACGATATGGAGCAGCGGCGCAAGGATATCGCCGATGCCATCGCCAGCGTCGATACGGGCGACGGTGCCATCATCCTCACCGACCTGTTCGGCGGTACCCCGTCTAACCTCGCCATCTCGTTACTCGACACGGGCCGCGTGGAAGTGATCGCGGGCATCAACCTGCCCATGCTGATCCGCCTCGCCGGCGCTCGCAAGAGCATGAACGTGGTCGATGCGGTCCACGCCGCGCAGACCGCCGGACGCAATTACATCACCGTGGCCAGCGAATTTCTCGGCCAGGACCTCGACAGTGCACGGAAGGCGAGTTGAGCGAGCTTCGTAAAGAACTGACCGTGGTGAACCAGCGTGGCCTGCACGCTCGGGCCAGTGCGAAGTTTGTCGGCGCGGTGTCCGAACTCCCCGATACGACCAAGGTCCGCGTGGCCAAGGGCAGCAACGAGGCGGCGGGCGGCTCGATCCTCGGCTTGATGATGTTGGGCGCGGCCAAAGGCGACACGATCGAACTTATCGTTGCCGGCGACAATGCCGACGCTGTGATGGCCGACTTATCCGCCATGATCGAGGACGGTTTCGGAGAACCCTGAGATGACCGGACATCGCCGCGTCATCACCGGCTTTTCCAACCCCACGGTCAAGGCCCTTAGGGCCCTGCGCGAGAAAAAACACCGCAAGCGGGAGAAGAAGTTCCTCGCCGAAGGGCTGCGCCTGCTGACCGACGCGCGCGAATGTGGCCACGTGCCCGAAGTGCTGGTGCTGGCCGACAAGCGCGATCCGCACCCGCTGCTGACCGCGCTTGAAGAGGCGGTGGAGCAGAGCGGCGGCGAGGTGATCGAAACCTCCCCCGACATCCTTTCCAAGATCACAGGCAAGGACAATCCGCAGGCGGTCGCGGGCGTGTTTACCGAATTCGACACTTCGCTTGCGTCGCTCGACCGGACGAAGGCCGATATCTGGCTGGTGGCGCAGGCACTGCGTGATCCGGGCAATCTCGGCACCATGTTGCGCACCGGCGATGCGATCGGCGCGGGCGGGCTGATCCTGATCGACGATTGCGCCGATCCCTTCAGCGTCGAAGCCGTTCGCGCCAGCATGGGTGCGGTGTTCACGCAGAAAATCGCGCAAGCCGACTGGCAACAATTTGAGACATGGCTGCGCGGTGGCGAGGGACAGTTGGTCGCTGCATCCCTGCGCGATGCCCAGCCCTATCGCTCCGCGCCCTATGCTTCGCCCTGCTTCGTCATGGTCGGCAATGAGAGCCGCGGCCTGCCCGAAGAATATGAAATGGCCTGTGACCTGCGTGTAACCATGCCGATGAAGGGGCGCGCCGACAGCCTCAACGCTGCGGTGGCTGCAGCAGTTCTCGGCTACGAGGTCCTGACTGCGCTCGACCCTGCGGCCTCTTGATCTTGCGCGGGAAACTTGCTGCCTAGTCACCGCAAGCAATGCGGGGAGGCGGGACTGTTTCAGAATTTCACCAAGGCTAAGGCCGGAACGCTGGCCATGCTCGCCGCCATCGGAATTCTGGCGGGCTGTTCGGACAAGGTTATCGAACCTGCAGGAGTGGCCGAGGCGGACCTGATCCTCGTCAACGGCCGTGTATTTACGCTCGCCTGGAGCGATCCCGACGGTGAAGGCCGGCCTGCTGCCGACGCGCCTTTCAGCGCAGGCAAGTGGAGCCCCGATGCAGAGGCCGTCGCGATAGATGACGGGCAGATCGTCTTTGCAGGCAGCGTAGACGAGGTGATGACCTTGCGCGGCGCCGACACCCGCGTCGTCGATCTCGATGGTGCGACCGTATTACCCGGTCTGGTCGACTCGCATTCGCACATCGTCGAACTGGGTGCGAAGCTGGATGCGGTCGACCTGACCGATGTTGCTACTGAGGAAGAAGCCGTCGCCCTTGTTGCGCATCGCGCCGAGAGTGCTGCCGAAGGCGAATGGATTTTCGGAGCCGGATGGGACGAAGGTGCCTGGGCGAACGACTATCCCGACAAGACGCTGCTGAGCGCTGCCGTGCCGGACAATCCGGTGGTGATGCGCAGCCTCCACGGGTTCGGGCTCTGGGCCAACCAGGCCGCGCTCGATGCCGCGGGCATTACCGCGGCGAGCACCGTTCCGGAGGGCGGCGAGATGCGGCTCGCACCCGATGGTACGCCCAGCGGCCTGTTCCTGAACCGCGCGACCACCATGCTCGATGCGGCTATCCCGCAGGCACCGCTAGAGACGATGAAGCGCCAGACCCGCGCGGGCCTCATGCAAATGGCGCGCGACGGGTTCGTCACGATCCACGAGGCCGGTGCCGACACGCGATCGATGGAGACGTTCGAGGCGCTGGAGGCAGAAGGCACGCTTCCGATTCGCGTCTACGCCATGCTGTCGCTGCGGGACGAAGCGCTGATGCGCCGCTGGATTGCGCGCGGTCCGGATACGGATGCCGCGAGCATGCTCGTGACCCGTTCGGTGAAGGCCTATTACGACGGTGCGCTCGGCTCGCGCGGGGCCCGGCTGCTCGAAGACTATTCCGACCGACCCGGCCACCGCGGGGTGAGCGGCGGCAACTACGGCTTCGATCGCGAGCTGAACGATGCCGCCATGAAGGCAGGTTTCCAGACGGGCATCCACGCGATCGGCGATGCGGGCAACCGCGAGGCGCTGGATATTCTCGAGACGGCATTCGGCAAGTTTCCCGGCACCGACGCCAACCGGCACCGTATCGAGCACGCGCAAGTGCTCGCCCCGTCAGACCTCGAGCGGTTTGCCGAGCTTGGCGTGATCGCCTCGATGGAACCGCCGCATGCGGTGGAGGACAAGGCATGGGCTGAGGACCGGCTGGGACCAGACCGCATCCGCGGAGCCTACGCATGGCGCAGCCTGCGGCGAAGCGATGCGTCGCTGACATTCAATGCCGACAATCCAGGTTCCGACCACAGCATTTTCTACGGCCTGCATTCCGCAATCACCCGCCGGAGCAAGGACATGCTGCCCGAAGGGGGCTGGTATCCGGAAGAGGCGGTGACGATCGAGGAAGCGGTGCGCGCCTATACCAGCTGGGCGGCCTACGCGGCTTTCCGCGAGGATCGGACAGGAATAATTGCACCCGGCCGCTGGGCGGACATCACCGTGATGGATATCGACCCTTTCGCGCTGGCGAGCGAGAATCCGTCAGCGATCCTGGATGGCCGCATCTTGATGACGATAGTGAACGGCGAAGTGGTCTTCGAACGCTAAGCGAGCGGCCTACTCCGCAGCCTCGCGACCATCCTCGATCTGGGCGGCATCTTCCGCATTGTAGCGCGGCGTCGCCTCGACCTTGGGCACTTCCTCGATCTCGCGCTTGCCGATCTCGATGCCCTTTTCGTGAAGGCGGCGACCCGCCGACAGGACATTGCGTTCGAAACTGCCAACGAACTTGTTGTAATTGTTGACCGCGGTTTCCAGTCCGCCACCGACACGCTTCATGTGTTCGGCAGCGACTGCGAGACGGTCGTAGAGTTCCGCCCCTGCCTTCCCGATCTCCACCGCTTCACGAGCGATAGTGTCCTGGCGCCAGACCTGGGCAACAGTGCGCGCGATGGCGACGAGGTTGGTGGGCGTGGCCAGCAGCACCTTGTTGTGGAATGCGAAATCCCAGAGGTCCGGATCGGCCTCCAGCGCGGCGGCCACGAAATGTTCGCCGGGGACGAACATCACGACATAGTCCGGCGCTTCGTCGAACTGGCTCTGATAGCTCTTGGTCCCGAGCGTCTGAACATGACCACGCATCGACTTTGCGTGGAGAGCGAGTTGCTGGCGCTTCACCTCGTCATCCTCAGCCTCGAAAGCCGCCTGATAGGCGTTGAGCGAAACCTTGGCGTCGATCACCAGCTTCTTCTGGCCCGGCACATTGACGATTGCGTCGGGACGCAGCCTGCCTTCGTCGGTCTCGAGCGAATGCTCGAGGATGAAGTCGGTGTGTTCGGCAAGTCCGGCCTGCTCGAGCACGTTTTGAAGCGCCCGCTCCCCCCAGCGCCCACGCGCCTTTGGAGCATTGGTGAGGCTGTTGCCCAGCCGCTGCGCTTCGCGCCGGACCTCTTCCTGCCCGAGCCGCATCTGTTCGATCTGGGTCGCCAGCGAGGAAAAGGCATTGGTCCGCTTTTCTTCCAGCGCAGCCACCTGGTCCTCGTATTTCTTCAGGCGGTCGCCGACCGGCTGGAGCAGTTCCCTGATCTTGGCCTCGGACGTCTTTTCGGAATGCCCGAACCGCTCGTTCGCACGCTCGAGGAATTTCTCCTGCGCAGCGCCCAGCACCTTCGCGCCGGTGTTCTCGAATTCCTTGAGCAGTTTCTCGCGGCTTTCCTCGAGCAGCCGCTTCTGTTCCCCGAAACCGGCGGCTTGTGCCTTCAGGGCTGTGTTTTCTTCACGCGCGGCATCGAGTTTGCCGGCAAGCTCATCCGCCCGCGCAGCGCGATCGGACATGGTCGCCAGCTCGGGCGCCATGCGCGACAGCTTCTCGGACAGGTCCTTCGCCTCTGCGTCGCGTTCTGCATGACGCGCCTGCCAGTCGGCCGCAGGACGCGAACCGAAGAACCAGCCAGCGAAACCGCCGACAAGAAGGCCGCCGAATAGGGCTATGAGAATGAAAAGCATGGGGTCCATCACGCCACATTAGGCGGAACGGAGAGGGAACGCCAGTACTCCTCGCGGGCTTTCTACCGTTTTTGTCCCGCGACCAGATTGTAAAGAAAATAGAAGCCGCATGTGAAGGCGACGAAATAGGCCGCAAAGCGGATCGCCAACTGGTCGAAGCCGGGATTGCGGTCGATCCAGACCCAGGCGCACATCACCAGCGCAAACAGAAGGCCGGCCGCGGCAGCCCGCGACCAGCTAATCTTGTCAGGCTGCTTCACGCAGCTTTTTCAGCTTCTTGAGCGCCATATTGCGCTTGAGGCGCGAGAGGTGGTCGATGAACAGGATGCCTTCGAGGTGGTCCATCTCGTGCTGGAGGCACGTCGCCATCAGGCCTTCGAGCTCTTCCTCGTGGGTCTCGCCCTCGAGGTCCTGGTAACGCACACGGCAGGTGGCCGGACGGTCGACATCGGCGAAGATGTCGGGGACCGAGAGGCAGCCTTCCTGGTAGGTCGCCAGCTCTTCCGCCGGATCGAGGATCTCGGGATTGATGAAGACCCGCGGTTCCTTCTTCGTCGGATAATGAACGTGTTCGTGGCCGCCGTGGTTGCAGACCTCGCCTTCGGCTTCCTCGTCCTCGGGCTGGAGGTCGATCACCAGCACACGCTTGGGCACGCCGACCTGGATCGCCGCAAGGCCGATGCCGGGCGCGTCATACATGGTTTCGAACATGTCGGAGACGAGCGTCTTCAGCTCGTCATCGAATTCGGTGACAGGTTCGGACACGACCTTGAGCCGGGGATCCGGCACTTCGAGAATTTCACGGATAGCCATGGAGGGTCAGATAGGCGCGAAAATGACGCTTTTCAATCCAAATGGAGCGGTCAGAGTAATCGCCTAGCCAAGCGGCCTGCGCGCCCTCAAAGCCTGCGCCAATGTGCCTTCGTCGAGATAGTCGAGTTCGCCGCCGACCGGCAGGCCGTGGGCAAGCTGTGTGATGCGCACAGGGAAGTCCTCGAGCCTCTCGGCGAGGTAATGGGCAGTCGTCTGGCCTTCGAGCGTGGCGTTCATGGCGAGGACGACCTCGTCGATTCCGCCTTGCTCGACGCGAGACATCAGGCTGGCGATATTGAGATCCTCTGGCCGGATCCCGTCGAGTGCGGAAAGCTTTCCGCCGAGCACGTGGTACCTGCCGGTGAACAGTTTGGCCCTGTCCAGTGCCCAAAGATCGGCCACATCCTCAACCACGCACAGCCCCTTGCCGTCGCGGCGCGGATCAGCGCAGATGCCGCAAGGGTTGGTAGTGTCGACATTGCCGCAAGTGTCGCATTCGACCAGCGCCTCGCCTACCGTGGCGAGTGCCTCCAGCAGGGCAGGAAGAGCGCTTTCACGGCGTTTCACCAGCCACAGCACGGCACGCCGCGCGCTGCGCGGGCCGAGGCCGGGAAGGCGTGCCAGCGCAGCGGCCAGCGTCTCGATCTCTTGCGATGCCATGGAGGCACAGATAGGGGGCGCGAGCCGAACACGAAAGGTCACAAGAGACGTCATGCGCATAATCTTCATGGGTAGCCCGGATTTCGCCGTGCCGACGCTGGAGGCGCTGGTCGATGTCGCGCATGAAGTGGTGTGCGTCTACACCCAGCCGCCCCGTCCCGGCGGGCGTCGCGGCAAGGAGCTGACCAAGACGCCGGTCCACCAGCTGGCCGAACGGCTTGGTATCGAAGTGCGTCATCCGGCATCGCTCAAATCTGCCGAGGAGCAGGAGAAATACGCTGCGCTCGGTGCCGATATCGGCGTCGTCGCCGCCTATGGCCTGATCCTGCCGCAAGCGATCCTCGACGCGCCGAAGCACGGCTGTCTCAACGTCCACGCTTCGCTCCTGCCCGACTGGCGCGGTGCGGCGCCGATCCACCGCTCGATCATGGCGGGCGACGAGGTGACCGGCGTCACCATCATGCAGATGGAAGCAGGTCTCGATACCGGCCCTATGCTCGCGACAGTACGAACGCCGGTCGAGGACAAGACGACGGGCGAGCTGACCGAGGAACTGGCAGAGCTGGGCGCGCAGCTGATGGTCGGCACGCTTATCGATCTCGAAGTGTTGCAGGCGGTCGAACAGGACCACGAAGCGGCGACCTACGCCAAGAAGATCGACAAGGCCGAAGCGCAGATTGACTGGTCGCGCCCCGCCGAGGAAGTGGTGCGCCATATCCACGGCCTCTCCCCCTTTCCCGGCGCATGGTCGGAACTGGACGGAGCGCGGGTCAAGTTCCTGCGCGCGGAAGTCGCCGAAGGCTCTGGAAACGCGGGAACCGTCATCGACGATGACTTCGCGATTGCCTGCGGTGAGGGAGCTATCCGTCCCGCCCGCCTCCAGCGGGCCGGGAAACCGGCAATGGACCGGGACGAATTCCTGCGCGGCAATACCATCGAGAAGGGCGCGACTCTCTCGTGACCCGCTTCGCGCTCACCATAGAATTCGACGGGACGCCCTTCGTAGGGCTCCAGCGTCAGGACAATGGTCCGAGCGTCCAGCAATCGCTGGAAGACGCCGCCTTTCGCGTTACCGGCGAGGAAGTGCGCCTCTTCAGCGCGGGCCGCACCGATACGGGTGTCCACGCGCTCGCCATGCGCAGTCACATGGATATCGAGAAGGACATTGCGCCCTTCCGGCTGATGGAGGCCCTCAACGCGCAGGTGCGCCCCGATCCGATCGCGGTCACGCATTGCAAGGTCGTGCCCGACGACTGGCATGCGCGCTTTTCCTGCACCGGCCGAAGTTATGTCTACCGGATCGCCAACCGCCGCGCGCCGCTGACGCTGGACCGCAACCGACTGTGGCAGGTCCCGCAAGATCTGGACCACGAGGCCATGGACCGTGCAGCCAAGGCGCTGGTTGGCCTGCACGATTTCACCACCTTTCGCTCGGTCCAGTGCCAGTCCGACAGTCCGGTGAAGACGCTCGACCGCCTCGATGTGGAGCGCGATAACGACGAGGTCCGCATCCATGCCGCCGCGCGCAGCTTCCTGCATCACCAGGTGCGCTCGATGGTCGGCTGCCTCGCACTTGTCGGCATGGGCCGCTGGCGCGAGGAGCAGTTGGCCGAGGCGCTGGAAGCGAAGGACCGGCAAGCCCTCGGCCTCAATGCCCCGCCGCACGGGCTTTACTTCGTCGATGCGACCTATCCCGAAGATAACTGACGTAACGGCACTCTAGCCAAGCCCTTGAACGAGGCGTAGCGAGGCCCACAAACAGGTTTCGTAACGCAACGAAAGGGAATTGGATGACCACCGGCAAACAGCTTTTCACCACGCTGACCAGCGACGGCACACTCACGCTCGCGATCGAGGATGTCACTTTCCCCGAACCGACCGGCAACCAGGTGCTGGTCAAGATGGAAGCGGCTCCGATCAATCCGTCGGACCTTGCGATCCTCACCGGCGCGGCCGATTTCGAAAATGCGGAATATTCGGACGGCAAGGTCGTCGCCAAGATGCCCGAACCGTTCAACTCGGGACAGAAGTCGCGCCATGGACAGAAGCTTCCGGCAGGCAACGAAGGCGCCGGCACCGTCATCGCCACGGGTGACAGCGACATGGCCAAGGCGTTGAAGGGCCAGCGCGTCGCCTGCGTACCGGGCAATGCCTTCAGCCAGTACGCGATCGCCGATGCCGCCATGTGCCTCCCGCTGGGCGATCACAGCGCGGAAGCCGGTGCGTCGAGCTTCGTCAATCCGATGACTGCGCTCGGCTTCGTCGAGAACGCCAAGGCCGACAGCCAGAATGCGATCCTCCACACGGTCGGCGCATCGAACCTCGGCCAGATGCTGAACCGCATCTGCCTCGAAGACGGCATCGACCTCGTGAACATCGTGCGCAAGGACGATCAGGCAGAGCTGCTCAAGTCGCAGGGCGCGAAACACGTCGTGAATTCGTCGGACGATGATTTCATGGACCAGCTGCGCAGCGCGATCGACGAGACAAACGCTTTTTACGGCTTCGATCCCATCGGCGGCGGCCAGATGGTCGACAGCTGCTTCAAGGCGATGGAGCAGGTCGCCGTTTCGAAGATGACCGAATATTCGCGCTACGGCTCGAACCAGGCGAAGCGCATGTTCATCTATGGCCGTCTCGACTTCGGCCCCACCATCCTGACCCCGGCCTACGGCTTCGGCTGGACGCTATCGGGCTGGCTGCTGACGCCGTTCCTGCAGAATGCCGGTATGGAGACGGTGATGCGCATGCGTACGCGCGTGCTGAAGAATCTCACCACAACCTTCGCCAGCAGCTACAAGACCAAGGTCGACCTCGAGGGCATGCTGACCAAGGAAGCAATCCTCGATTATCGCCAGATGAAGACGGGCGAGAAATACCTCGTCACGCCGCACGGCTGAGCCTAGCGGCCGTCGAAGGCCTTCTGGATGGCGGCGGGGTCGGTGATCCCGCCCGCCAACAGTAATTGCAACAGGATGCGTGCCTTTTGCGGGTTGAGAGCGCGCGCTGCCACAAAGCCGTTTTCCGTATCTTCGGGCTCGCGGTCCACTAGGCCTTCATCAGCGCGACTGGCCCGCACCACCGGCAGACCGCGTTTCGCCATGGCCACAAGCGCCTGCCGGGCGCTTTCGGGCATATTCCCCTCGCCCACGCCAGCCACCACTATAC
>JABDNC010000060.1 GCA_013001165.1 Erythrobacter sp. | reverse complement strand
TTTCGGAATAGGTCGATCGTGGCGCGCTCATCTGCGCCAAGGTCTCCGCGGGAAGTGACCATGCGCGGTTCGGCCACCGGACCCGATTGGCTGAAGAGTAACGATGCTGTTGCAGCTAGAAGTAAGGCGTTCATTATGATCAAAACCACTATCCACGGACGCAAATTTGACGTTGGCTTCGTCGACGTTTGTCTCATCCCGGATAAATAGCGCCGGTTATGCCAGGATCAACGTAGCGCCTCTTCATTATTTGGATCGGCAGTAGTGGCGGCAAATTTCAAACTACGATCGGACAATGGCGAGGCTCATCACCAAGGCTGAGCTGCCAGTCCGCTTTCAGGTTCTTCCAAGAGAGCCCGAACGTCCGAAATGAGGGCGCAAAGCGGACGTTCGTGCTGAGAAAAGTTGTGATGGGACTGACAGCACCGCCAGTCATCCCCCTCCCAGCGATCTCTTGTTTCCCGGTTTGCGACGAGCCGTTGGAACCCGTTCGTGGATTCCGGCGTATCTGTGTTACACCCCCCAAGTTGCGGTGCTGCGCGGAATGGCATTCCCTGCGAACACTGCATCAAAGCCCCTTCCCGCCCATCAAAACGCGCGTGAAGGGGCTTTTCTTTTGTGCGGGCGGTGGCAAGTTGCCCGCCCATGACCAAGCACCTGATTTCGCTCGCCGCAGCGCTCGCGCTCGCCACTCCCTCGATTGCGCAGGAGGAGGCTGACGCCGCGCCCAGCCCTAACGAGATTGTCGCACAGGCCGAGGCAGACGAATGGGTGGCAATCGCGCCCGAAGACCTGCTGGTGATGACGCTCGCCTCCGATGCCGAAGGTAACGAGCGCAAGGTCGTGATCCAGCTGATGCCCGCGCCCTTCAGCGCGGCGTGGACCGCCAACATCCGCAAGTTCGCCCGTGCAGGCTGGTATGACGACATCACCGTCAACCGCGTGCAGGACAATTACGTGGTGCAATGGGGCGATGCGAATTACGATAATCCGGAAGCAAGCGGCGAGCCGAAGGGCTTGCCTGAAGGGCTTCTGCAAACCGACGAAGCAGATTACTCGCTAAGCGCTGGCGTATTGGAAATTCGCGGAGAGAGTGCAGACAAGATTCACCCTTATACGAAGTCTGGCGAACGTTGGGGGACGTTCCCACCAAGTTTCAATGATCCCTACTCCACAATGATTGCGCTTAAGGATGGGTGGCCACTTGGCATCAAATTGAGCGGAACAAGCGAATACGAAGCGACCGCATGGCCTGTGCACTGTTACGGCATGGTCGGTGTAGGCCGGAACCTAACTCCCGATGCAGGGACCGGCGCCGAACTCTACACCGTGATCGGCCATGCCCCGCGTCATCTAGATCGCAACATCGCATTGGTCGGGCGGATCGTCGAAGGGATCGAACACCTTTCCTCGCTTCCCCGCGGCAAGGGCGTGCTCGGCTTCTACGAAGACGAGAGCCGGCGTACGCCGATCCTGACCGTCCGCGTCGCAAGCGAACTGCCCGAGGGCGAACAACCGGCGTTCGAATATCTCGACACCGAGGGCACGACCTTCGCGGCCTATGCCGATGCGCGTGCCAATCGCCGCGATCCTTTCTTCAACGTGCCTGCTGGCGGCGCTGACATCTGCAATATCCCCGTGCCGATCCGCCGCGTGGCGGAGTGAGCGAGAGCCTTGCCTGCATCCTCCCCCTGCGCCGCTGGAAGGGGGATCGCGGGACCTATCACCTCGTCACGATTGGCGGCGAGACCGCCGAGGCCATCGCGGCGCACGCGTTGATGCACCGGCTCGAATTCGGCACGCAGCGCGGCTTCGGTTCGGTGAAGGTCATGGCCGAAGTCGGCGATACAAGGTGGAAGACCTCGGTCTTCCCGCAGAACGGCAAGTCCGAATGGGTCCTGCTCGTATCGAAGAAGGTGATGCGGGCAGAGGACCTGGCGGAAGGCGATCCGGTCCCGCTTGCGCTGGAATTGCTCTAGAGCTTTTCCATCAGTTCGATGCGGTTGCCGAAGGGATCCTTGATGTCCCCGCGGCGATAGCCTTCCAGCCTCTTGCCTTCCTTGAAGCCGATACCGTAGGCTTCGAGCTTGGCCACCAGCGCGCCGAGATTTTCGACCAGTAGCGCGGGATGCGCGCGGCGAGCGGGAAGGAAGCCGTCTTCCACGCCGCAATGGATCGAGATGCCCTCGCCCTCGAACCAGCAGCCGCCGTTGAGCGCGAGGTGCGCGGGCTTGGTGACTTCTTCCAGCCCCATGACCCCTGTCCAGAAGTCGCGTGCATGCGGTTCGCCGCCGTGAGGCATGGCGAGCTGCACGTGGTCGATGCCGGTAATGAGGCTCATGCGCGCTCCGCCTGTGCAACAGCATCGCTGGCACGCAAGGCGCTGAGGATACGCGTAAGGTGGGCAAGGTCGGCGACCTCGAGATCGACCTCGTAGGTGGTAAAGGGATGGTCGAGCTGCGTCTGCTCGAGGCTTTTCACATTGACCGCGTTCTGCGCGAAGATTCCCGCCATCTCGGCCAGCGTGCCAGGACGGTCGTAAAGCGTGACCCGCAAGCGGCCGACGGCACCGCGCGAGCGACGACCCCAAGAAAGGTCGAGCCAGTCGTTGTCGATGCCCGTTGCTAGCTGGTGGCAATCGATGGCGTGCACCTCGACCGCCTTGTCTTGCTGGCGCAGGCCGACGATGCGGTCGCCGGGCACGGGATGGCAACATTCTGCAAGATTGTATCCCACGCCGGGAGTGAGGCCACGGATGGAGAGCGATTTGCCGCTGCGCAGCCATTCGTCATCCTCGTCGGCCATGCCCTCGGTGCAGCCCGGGACGAGCGCCTCCATGACGGCACGGTCGGTGATCTTGGCCGCGCCGATCGCGTAGAACAGGTCTTCCGGCTCTTCCATGTCGAGGCGCTTCAACGCTTCACGAAGAGCCTTTTTGCCGATCTTGGCGGGCACGCGGGTGACGATCTCGTCATAGAGTTTCTGCCCAAGGTCGGCGATCTCGCCACGCTCCTTGAGGCGCACTGCACGGCGGATCGCGGCGCGCGCCTTGCCGGTAACGACGAAGCCCAGCCAGCTCATCTGCGGCTCGGCCTGCTTGCCCTTGATGATTTCCACCACGTCGCCGTTGTTGAGCTGGGTGCGCAGCGGCATGTGGCGTCCGTTGATCTTCGCCCCGACCGTCTGCGCGCCGAGATCGGTATGCACGGCGAAGGCGAAGTCGACTGCGGTCGAACCCTTGGGAAGCTGGTGCAGCGCGCCCTTGGGCGTGAAGGCGAAGATGCGATCCTGGTAAATCGCCATGCGCGTATGCTCGAGCAGCTCCTCGGCATCGTGGCTGGCATCGACGATCTCAATCAGGTCGCGCAACCAGCCGACCGCCCCATCAGGCCGCTCGCCATGCTTGTATGCCCAGTGGGCAGCGAGCCCGAATTCATTGGTGCGGTGCATGTCGCGGGTGCGGATCTGCACCTCGACGCGCATCGACTTGCCGTAGATCAGCGAGGTGTGGAGGCTGCGGTACCCGTTATTCTTGGGCGTCGAAATGTAGTCCTTGAACTTGCCCGGCAGGAACTGCCAGGTGGTGTGCAGAACGCCCAGCGCACGGTAGCAGTCGGCCACGTCGTCGCAGATGACGCGGAAGGCCATGATGTCGGTGACCTGTTCGAAGGAAACGTGACGCTCGGCCATCTTGCGCCAGATCGAATAGGGATGCTTCTCGCGGCCCGAGACCTCCACGTGGAGATCGGCTTCTGCAAGCGCATGCTTCATGTCGAGCGCGATGGCATCGACCTGCCCGCCGTCCTGTTCGCGGATCTGCTGCAGCCGCTTGGTGATTGTGGCGAAGGCTTCGGGCTCAAGCTGTTCGAAAGCGAGAAGCTGCATCTCGCGCATGTATTCGTACATGCCCACCCGCTCTGCCAGCGGCGCGTAAATATCCATCGTCTCGCGCGCGATGCGCTGGCGCTTCTCCGGCTTCTTGATGAAGTGGAGCGTGCGCATGTTGTGGAGCCGGTCGCCCAGCTTCACCAGCAGGACGCGGATATCCTCGCTCATCGCTAGCAGGAACTTGCGCAGGTTCTCCGCCGCGCGCTCGTTCTCGGGCATCTGCTCGATCTTGGAGAGCTTGGTCACCCCGTCGACCAGCCGCGCGACGTCCTGGCCGAAGTTGGCCTCGATATCGTCGATCGTAGCGAGCGTATCCTCGACCGTGTCATGAAGCAGCGCCGTAGCGATGGTCTCCTGGTCGAGCTTCAAATCGGTCATCAGGCCGGCGACTTCGACCGGGTGGCTGAAATAGGGGTCGCCAGATGCACGGGTCTGCGTGCCGTGTTTTTGCACCGTATATACATAGGCACGGTTCAGCATCGCCTCGTCGGCGTCGGGGTCGTATTCGAGGACCCGCTCTACGAGTTCGTACTGGCGCAGCATCGTTGTTCCACGATGTGAGCAAACCATGCTGCATTGCAACGGGAAAATCTCAGATTCTGTGTTCGAGCGGACCGGCGAGCGTCAGGACAACGTTGGGATGAGACAAGATCGACCCGGTGCCACGCCCGTGACGACGTCGAAGTCGGCCAGAATACGCGCCTCGAAGGCGCCGTGATGGCGAGCAGCAGGGGGTTCGGGAGAAGCCATCCGTAAATTGTCTTGCGAGCGGAAGTGCCATGGATTGCCCTCTTGTCTATTGCGAAAGGCTGGTCGTAGGACCGCACTCAAAGCCCTGTAAGGAATGGCAGAAATTTGCAATCTCTCGTCGTCACGAGCCCCTAGCTTCACTGGCAGATACCATGACGGGGGGTGAGCAGATGATCCGGAAAAGCCTAGTCTTGCTGGCTTGCATGTTTGCGTTGGGGACTGCGGCGTGCAGCCAGAAGGCAGTCAATTCGACCGGGGCACTAA
>JABDNC010000052.1 GCA_013001165.1 Erythrobacter sp. | reverse complement strand
GTTCGGAGCCGGAACCACGCGGACCTTGCCGCCCGTACCGACGATCTTCTCGAACAGGCCGAAGCCCGATTTCTCGAAGTGATGCGTCACATCGCTGATGATCAGCGGATTGCGCAGGTCGGGCTTGTCGGTGCCGTATTTCAGCATCGATTCCGCATAGGGGATGCGCGGGAATTCACCGGCAGGCGTCACCGTCTTGCCGCCCGAGAATTCCTCGAACACGCCGGCGAGGACGGGCTCGATTGCCTGGAAGACGTCTTCCTGCGTCACGAAGCTCATTTCGAAGTCTAGCTGGTAGAATTCGGGGCTGCGGTCGGCGCGCAGGTCTTCGTCGCGGAAGCAGGGCGCAATCTGGAAGTAGCGGTCGAAACCGGCGACCATCAGCAGCTGCTTGAACATCTGCGGCGCCTGCGGAAGCGCGTAGAAACGGCCCGGGTGAAGACGGCTGGGCACGAGATAGTCGCGCGCGCCTTCGGGCGAGGATGCACCGAGGATCGGCGTCTGGAATTCGCTGAAGCCCTGGTCGATCATTCGCTGGCGCAGCGAGGTGATCACGCGGTTGCGCAGCATGATGTTGTTGTGAACACGCTCGCGGCGCAGGTCGACGAAGCGGTACTTGAGACGCGTCTCTTCCGGATAGTCTTCCGCCTGGTTGACGATTAGCGGCAGGTCGTCCGCGCGGCTCTGCACCGTGATTTCACGGGCGAAGACCTCGATCTCGCCGGTCGGCAGATTCTTGTTCACCGCCACCTCGTCACGTGCCTTCACCGTGCCATCGATGGTGACGACCGATTCCAGTTTCATCTTTTCCAGCACGGGCAGTGCCGGGCTGTCGCTGTCGGCGACGATCTGCGTGATACCGTAGTGGTCGCGAAGGTCGACGAAGAGCACGCCGCCGTGGTCACGCTTGTTGTGCACCCAGCCCGAGAGACGGACAGTGTCGCCGACATTTTCCTTCGTCAGCTGTGCGCAGTTGTGGGTACGATAGGCGTGCATCTAAAATCTTTCCATTTTCGGAGTTATGCCGCTAGGGCGCAGGCGCCGCGCTCCTTAGCAGGAATCGCGCGCGCTAACAGGGCACCAGCGGGCTTTTGTCAAGGTTTGGACAGAGGCTTTGGACGGTGCGGGAGCGGTACTCCGCTCGACAGACAGAAATGAAACGATGAAAATACACGACCTGATTACCGATACCGAACGCCTCGCCGACCTATGCGATCGCCTTGCGGAAAGCGAATTCGTCACCGTCGACACCGAATTCATGCGCGAAAACACCTATTGGCCGGAATTGTGCCTGGTGCAGATCGCGAACGAGGAAGAAGCCGCGGCGATCGATCCGTTGGCCGACGGAATCGACCTCACTCCACTGTGGGACCTGCTGTGCGAGAACGAGGATGTCCT
Source organism: Erythrobacter sp. (assembly GCA_013001165.1). Lineage (GTDB taxonomy): Bacteria > Pseudomonadota > Alphaproteobacteria > Sphingomonadales > Sphingomonadaceae > Qipengyuania. Next base: position 5,555 of record JABDNC010000052.1, on the reverse strand, counting down.
CAAGGTCTTCCACGCAGGCGGGCAAGACGTTGAAATCGTCTACAACTTCACCGGCAAGACCCCGCATCCGATCTTCGACACGCAAATCGCGATGATGGCGATCAGCCAGAACGAGCAGATCGGCTATGCCAATCTCGTCGAGAGCTGGCTGGGCATCACGGTCGACAAGGGCGCGCGCTTCACCGACTGGAGCCGCCGTCCGCTGACCGATCGCCAGATCGAATACGCCATCGGCGACGTCACGCACTTGTCGAACATCTTCCCCAAGATGCTTCGCAAGCTGATCAAGACCGGTCGCGGCGCATGGCTCAATGCCGAGATGGAAAAGCTCGCCGATCCGGCCAATTACGCCAATGACGCGGACCTCGCCTGGAAGCGTATCCGTTCGCCGGGTCGCAACCCGTCCGTTCTCGGCCGTCTCAAGGCGCTGGCCGCATGGCGCGAGGGCGAGGCGCAGCACAAGAACATCCCGCGCGGCCGCATCATGCGCGACGAGACGCTGGCCGACATTGCCAGCCATCCGCCAAAGAAGCAGGCCGATCTGACCAAGGTCCGCGGCTTGTCCAATGCCTGGCGCGACAATGATATCGGCAAGCGCCTGCTCAAAGTGATCGACAAGGCCGAGCCGCTGCCGAAGGACGAAATGCCCGACAAGCCCAAACGCGGTGCGCCACTGGGCAAGGAAGGCGCGCTGGTGGCCGACCTGCTCAAACTGCTGCTCAAGATCCGCGCGCGCGAGATCGACGTCGCGGCGCGCCTGCTGACCCGCGCCGACGAAATGGAAGCGCTGGCTGCCGGTGTGCGCAAGCTGCCGATCCTCGAGGGCTGGCGCTACGAAGTGTTCGGCAAGGATGCGCTCGAGTTAGTCGAGGGCCGCCTCGCTTTCGCGGTGAAGGACGGCAAGCTGCTCATGACCCATGTCGACGATGTCCATGCAGGCATGGTCGAAGCGGCGGCAGATGAAGTCATCACCGGTCCTGCGGAAGAGGCCGGGGCTCCCGTAGAGTGAGCACTTACCTTCCCACCCTCAAGCAGCTGCAGTATCTCGTGGCGCTGCACGAGCATGGCCACTTCGGCCGTGCGGCAGAAGCGAGCTTCGTCTCGCAATCGACCCTGTCTGCAGGCATCCGCGAACTAGAATCGTTGCTGGGAGTGACGCTGGTCGAGCGCAGCCGCCGCGTTGTGCGGTTCACGGCACTGGGCAACCAGGTTGTCGAGAAGGCCCACCGCGTGCTGCGTGAAGCGGAAGAACTGGCCGATCTGGTACAGGCCGCCGGCAAGCCGCTCGCCGGGCAGCTGCGTATGAGCGTGATCCCTACGATCGCGCCGTTCCTGCTGCCGCGTTTCCTGCCGCGCCTTCGCAAGGAGCGGCCAGACCTTGAGCTGTTCCTGCGTGAAGAGACCAGCCATGATGCGGTCGAATCCCTCCAGCATGGGCGCGTCGATTGCGTCCTGCTCGCCCTTCCCTTCGCAACGGGCGAGGTCGACAAGGCACACATCTCCGACGATCCGCTCTATGTCGCATTCCCCAAGGACGACCCGCGCGATCCGCCGGCAACGATATCTGCCGATATGATCGACGACGGGCGGCTGCTGCTGCTCGAGGACGGCCATTGCCTAAAGGATCACGCGCTGGCGGCCTGCAACCGGCCCGAACTGCGCGGTTCGACCACAATGATCGGTACCAGCCTTCACACGCTGGTTCAGATGGTCGACAACGGCCTGGGGCTGACCATGTTGCCCAAGATGGCTGTCGACGCAGGTATCCTAGACGGGACGGACGTGGTCGCACGTCCGCTTAAGTCGGAGCAGGCGAGCCGCGAGATCGCGCTCATCTGGCGCAAGAATTCACCGCGCCGCGAGGATTTCGAATTGTTGGCTGAAGAGCTGCGCGCCGGTTAGGCGGATCCGTTCAGGCCGGCGCTTTCGACTGCACGTATTTGTCGAGCTTCTTGTACGCGATTAGCGGGACAATGACGCTCAGGGCAATTCCGCCGAGAGCGCAGAAGCCGAGCCAGATGGCCATAGCCGTCCCGCCAGAGGTCCACATGCCGTAGAGAACGGGTGCCGCGAGCACGAGGCCACGCACTTCGTTGAAGGCGATGGCAATGCCTCCAAGCTTGAGGAGCGCGCCGAGGATCATGTGTAGCGTTGCGTTCATGAGCTACTAGATGAACGCGAATGGTTGAGAAAAAGTTCACCATGCAACCCGCGTTGCATCTATGAGGTGAACCGTTTCGTCGCAGGATTGTGGCGGAGCCTGCCTTAATCGCGGCTCAGAACCGCCTCTCAATCCATGTGTTTGAGGCCGACCCTCAGGTAGTCCCAGCCGGTAATTACGGTCATCACGGCTGCAGCCCACAAAGTCACCAACCCGACAGTATGCGGCACATTAGCGTCGATCGAACCGATCATCACGTTCCAGTTCGGCAGGCCCTGGCCGAGGATGAGCGAACCCAGCGCGAGGAGCTGGAAGGTTGTCTTCCACTTGGCCAGCCGGCTCACCGGCACCGAGACCTGAAGGCCGCCGAGAAATTCCCGCAGACCGGAAACAGCGATTTCCCGCACGAGGATAATCAGCCCTGCGATCACATGCGCATCGCCGACATAGGGACCGCGCAGGACGCCTTGTGCCGCCAGCACGAGAATGACGGCAGCTACCATGATCTTGTCCGCAATCGGATCGAGGAAGATGCCGAGCTTCGAGACCGCGCCGCTGGAACGGGCGAGGTAACCATCGAAATAATCGGTGATGCCCATGAGGGCATAAAGCGCAAAGGCCATCAGATAGCCTGCTTCCCATCCGGGCCACCACAAGAGGAAAGCGAGGAGAGGGATCGCCACGATGCGCGACAGCGTCAGTATGTTGGGCAAAGTCAGCATCTTTGGCTTCCCCTAACGCCAAACGTCCCGGCGCAAAAGCTTTCACGCGGGGTTGTCCGCTGCCATGATGTCTTTACGAGGGTTGGCGAGACGAGAGGTATCCTCCCGGGGGGTCATGTTTACATCCACACACCTGCTGCGCACGAGGCGGTTCCTGCCGTTGTTCGTCACGCAGCTTTTCAACGCCTTCAACGACAATCTCTACAAGACCGCGATGGTCCTGTTCGTTGTCTACCAGATCTACAATTCGGAAGAGGCGGAGGGGATGTTCTCCGCCGTGGCATCCGGCCTGTTCATCCTTCCATTCTTTATTCTCAGCGCACTGGCGGGCCAGTTGGCGGACATGCGCGACAAGGCCTCGATCATTCGCAAGGTGAAGGCCTGCGAGATCCTGCTTATGGTCATCGGCGCGAGCGGGTTGTTGCTGGCGTGGCGCGGATACGAACTGCCGGTGACGCTGTTCGGCATCGAGACAAGCGTCCCGGTCCTGCTCATGCTGCTGGCACTATTCATGACCGGCATCCAGTCGACTTTCCTCGGCCCCATCAAATACGCGATCCTGCCGCAGCACTTGCGCAGGGATGAAGTGCTCGCTGGCACCGGACTGGTCGAGGCGGGGACCTATATTGCCATCCTCGCTGGCACGATCTTGGCCGGCTGGATTGCCGTAGAAGTCGCCGCGGTCGCGATCGTTGCGACCTCGATCTTGGGCTATCTCATCAGCCGCCAGGTTCCCAAGGCTCCACCACTGGGCAAGGTCGAGAAACTCGACTGGCACATTTTGCGTGCATCGCGGAAACTGGTCGTGGACACGATGCACAATCGCGAGGTTTTCTACGCGATCCTGGCCATTAGCTTCTTCTGGACCATCGGCGCGGTACTGTTCATCCAGTTCCCGCCGCTCGCCAAGAACGTGATCATGGCCAGCAAGGAAGTCGCGAGCATCTTCCTCGTCGTCTTTTCTGTCGGCGTGGCGATCGGATCGGTCGCAATCAACGTGCTGCTCAAAGGCAATGTGTCGGCCCGCTATGCTCCGCAATCGGTCATCGCGATGGGACTGTTCGTGGTGGCGTTCTACTTCGTGGCCAAGCTCTGGGCAGCGGACAAACCGACCGAACTGCTCGATGTTGCGGGCTTCCTTGCCTGGCCGATGGCAACGGTCCTCCTGCTGTGTCTCCTCGGCATAGCAGTTGCGGGCGGCATGTTCGTCGTCCCGCTCTACGCATTCCTGACAACGCGTGCTGCGCCCGATCAGGCCTCACGCACGATCGCTGCGAACAACATCGTCAACTCGGGCGCGATGGTCATCGGGTCGCTGCTCGTGATGGGAATGAGTGCCGGCGGCATACCGATCGTCGAGCAGGTTCTGATCAGCGCGGCCATGTGCCTCATCTCGGCATGGCTGGGGCGGAGGCTGCTCAATGCGGAGCGCCATGCGGCAGCGGCAGCTACCGCCTGAATTCAGATGATGAAAGCGAGGACTGCCGCGAGCGTCGCGAAATAAGTCGTCGCGACACCGCGGACGTCATTCGCGGTCAGCCTCCAGTCGACCGGTACTGCCTGCGGAGCGTCCGCAAACATGCGTCGTCGCTGGGGAATTCCGGACCGCATCCAATGGCGTGCGGCTTCGCTGGAGAGGACAAGTGCGCGTCTCATGATGGCATCTTAACGCTTTTTTAACCATCGGTTTCCCGAAGAGTCCACCCTGCCCCAAAATGGGACAGTCGCTTGTCGAGCAGTGGATAAATCGCTCATGCGAAGACGGTAATTGCGCGGCGCGCCACACGCGGCTAACCGCCGAAACCATGACCACTCGCGCCACGCCCGCCGCCGCCAAGCTTCTCGTCGATTGCCTGATCGAACAGGGGTGCGAGCGCATCTTCACCGTTCCGGGCGAAAGCTTCCTGCAGGTGCTCGATGCACTGGGACAGCAGGACCAGATCGACCTGGTAACCTGCCGGCAGGAAGGTGGTGTCGCGATGATGGCTTGTGCGGACGGTGCCATGACCCAGCGCCCCGGTGTCGCCTTCGTGACGCGTGGCCCGGGCGCGACCAATGCCAGCATCGGCGTCCACGTCGCCATGCAGGATTCGCAGCCGATGATCCTCTTCGTAGGCGACGTCGACAGCGAGATGCGCGATCGCGAGGGTTTCCAAGAGGTCGATTTCGCATCTTTCTTCGGTCCGATCGCCAAATGGGCTGCCCGCATCGATAGCGCAGATCGCATCCCCGAATATGTCGCCCGCGCATATGCTACGGCCGTGTCCGGTCGCCCCGGGCCGGTTGTCCTTGCCCTCCCCGAAGACATGTTGAGCCGCGACACCGCTGCGACTTCGCGTCCGCGGGTCGATGCCCCGGCACAGGCGCCCTGCCCCGACGCGATGCAGGCCATGATGGCACTCATCGCCGATGCGGCATCGCCGGTCGCCATCATTGGTGGAGCGGGCTGGGATCCCAAGGCACGCGAGCATTTCCAGCTCTTCGCCGAGCGGCTCGGCATTCCCGTGGCCACTGCCTTCCGCAGGCAGGACGCGATTTCGCCGTCCAGCCGCGTCTATGCCGGCAACCTCGGCTATGGCCCAAATCCCAAGCTCGTGGAGCGGGTGAAGAATGCCGACCTGATCATCGCTGTCGGTGCGCGGCTGGGTGAGGCGACCACCGATGGCTACACC
>JABDNC010000271.1 GCA_013001165.1 Erythrobacter sp. | reverse complement strand
GCCTCGGTCGTGCTGACCGCTTCGAGTTCTACCCGGGCAATGTCATCACGACCGGAAGAAGGAAGGACATCGAGAAAGGCAGAGCAGATTTCATCCGGCTTCGCACCGGCGAATTCCTCGCCCGTTAACGAGCATGCGATTCCAGCTTCCATCGCCAGTCCTTCCTGGTTCGTGTTCGCCGCGCATGCTGCCAGGGCGAATGCCGGCAGGATAGCTAGGCTCAGCTTTCGAGGCACGGCAAAGAACACGCGTCAGATCAGCATCATGTCGGAATTGGCAGACAGGTCGTCCTTCGGCTGCGGCGCGAAGAACGGCGGGGGCAGCGCTTCACCGAAAGCGATGAAGGAGGCTGCCGACAGGGTCGTTTGCGGGGCGACCTGCCCGACCAGAACGGCATCGCTGCCGCCGACCCCATCCTGATCGTAGAAGATCTTGCCGGTCGACCACTGGTAAAGGATGCGGTCGTCGGCATCCTGCGCGGTAGTGCCATAGCGGAACGCCGATGCCGAAAGCAGGCCTTCTTCCTCGATCGTACCGAACAGCTGCTCGCGATCGAGGCCGAACTTGTCGTCCGAACTGAAGTCGGTGATGGTGTCGATATTGTCTGCACCGAAGACCGACAGGACGAAGACATCGTTGCCGAGCCCGCCGGTCAGGATATCGTTTCCGGCACCGCCGTCGATCCAGTCGTCGCCCGCGCCGCCTTCGATCGTGTCATTGCCGGAACTGCCACGGATCGTATCGGCATCATTGCCGCCATAGATGGTGTCGTCGCCGCCGCCGCCGTTGATCGTGTCGCGGCCAGCCTGGCCCCAGATCTCGTCGGCTCCGTTGTCGCCCCAGATGGTATCGAGGCCGGTACCGCCAAGGATCAGGTCGTCGCCATCGCCGCCGCGCAGCGTGTCATTGGCCCATTCGCCCTTGATGATGTCGTTGCCTTCACCACCCAGAACGGTGTCATTGCCGCCGCCGCCGCGCAGCAGGTCGTTGCCGATCCCGCCGTCGAGCGTGTCGTCGCCGCCATCGCCGAACAGCTTGTCGTTACCGTTGCCGCCGGACAAATCATCGACACCGGCGCCACCGAAGAGGTTGTCCCAACCGAAGCTGCCGTCGAGCGTGTCATTATCGTTTCCGCCGCGCATCGTGTCGCTGCCGCCCCCGCCGAGCAGGACGTCGTTTCCGTCGCCGCCTTCGAGCACATCGGCAAAGCCGGCGCCATCGATCACGTCGTCACCGGCATTGCCGAAAAGGAAATTGACCGCCCCGTTGCCCGTGATCGTATCTGCACCGCTGCCGCCGTTCGCGTTCTCGATCACGGTCCCGCGCCCGATGGTGACGTTACCCGTCAGCCCGCCGATATTCATGAACATCTCGGGGTTCAGGTTGATGAGCTGGTCGGCAGTAATGCCGCTGTAATCGAGCGTATCCGTCCCGCCGCTATCGACGATGGTGTAGCTCGTGTTCGCGAACTGGGTCGCATCGTGGATCGCACGGTCCGACGTGCTGTTGAAGCCGTAGGTGGTGTTGCCGAGGCGCGTGGTGCTCGAGAAACCGTAAAGGTTGGTGATGGCAACGACGTCCGCGATCATCGGCGAGGTCGTCTCCGCGAAGGAGAACCCTTGCTGTGCGAAAAAGGTGTTCTCGGTCTGGCTGAAGTAGCTCATCACCGTCGTGGCGATGCTATCGTTCAAATAGAGCGCGTCGTTGGCGTAGCTGGCATTGCCATTGTAATTGCCGCCGTGGCCGAGGCCGAGCGCATGACCGATTTCGTGGATATAGGTCGAGAAAGTGTAGCTATCGAGCGAGGTGCCGTAAGTGTTCACCCAGTCGGTCGAGACATTCACGATCGATGAGGTGATCTGCGAGCCGCTGCGCGATGACTGCGCATAGGCGCCGTCATCGGTGTTCTGGAACGTGATCTCGGCATTCGAGGTCACGCTGACGAACTCGATACCCGTCACGTCGGTCCACAGGGCGAGCGCTTGCGCTACCAGATCCTGTTCGGCGGCAGTGAGTGCGGAGAAGTCGACGGTCAGCGATCCGTCGGCCCCGACATCGAACGAGCGTTCGGACCCGCCCCAATATCCGGCCGTCAGCTGGTCGGCGATCTGGTCGATCGTGTAGACTTCGAGCGGGGGCGCCTCTTCGACAGAAAGCGTGTACTCGCCGGTCTTATTGTTCGCGTAGCTATCGACCTCGATGTAATATGTACCGGGATTGTTGGCCGTGAAGCGCAGCAGGGAATTGAGGCCGTTTCCGCCGTCATCGTTTTCCGCGACCAGGTTCCCGTTGGCGTCGTAGAGGCGCAAATAGGTGTCGCTCACCGGAGTAACGCCAGTGCCTTCCAAAGCAATCAGAACGCTCTCACCTGCCGACAGAGTGATCTTGAACCAGTCGGTATCGCCGACGGTTTCCAACTCGTCGACCACGCTGTCGCCGACCGCAATGGTAGCAGTCGTTGTCGAATCTCCGGGAATATCGACACCGCCGGCCATGACGGTGCCGCCACTCGCGCTATCGCTCTTGTCGGCGCAGCACGCGGCGCAGGAACATCCTTGGTTATGCTGTGGTGCATCCAGTACGGGCCATTGCGCGGAAACCGGCGATTGCTCGAGAAGCAGGCCACGAAAACCAATGTCTGCATAATCCGCGAAATCGAATTCCGCTACGCGCGTAAGATAATTCATGGCTGCAATCCCTGAATAGCTGACCCGAGTCACTCGCCACTTGGCAAATGTCCCTCCCGGTCATCATATCGCAGTTTGGGGATTACACTATCATGAATTGCGGCCATTACGGTCGAAACCGGTGCCTATTCGCGAAACGCGGTCTCACTAAGTCGTGTAATCGGCGTCAGGATATACTGAAGAACCGTGCGCTTGTCGCCCAATAGACTTATGTCGGCGACCATGCCCGGTCCGATCGCGAGATCCTGCCCGCCCGGCCCTTCGAGAGCATTGGCCTGGGTCGCCACGCGCACGAGGTAGTAAATCTCTCCCGACTGCGGATCCTGGATCGAATCTGCCGAGATAGTCGTCACCTCGCCGTCGAGCGAACCGTAGACCGCCTGGTCGTAAGCCGTAATCCCTACCTTCGCGGACTGACCGATGCGGACATTGCCGATGTCCTGCGGGGACACGCGCGCTTCGATCAGAAGGCTGTCCTCGGCGGCAACGATTTCCACCAGCGGCTCGCCCGGATTGACCGCGCTTCCGCGGGTGGTGACGAGCACGCGACTGACCTTGCCGTCGATCGGTGCGCGTAGCGTGGTACGCTGGAGTCGCTCCTGCAGGGCGGGAAGCGTGCTGGCGCGGGCTTCATACTCGGCCTGCGTAGCGGCCAGTTCGCTTGCGGCCTGCTCGCGCCAGTCCTGCTGAATGCGGGAAAGGTTTGCGCCGGCTTCCGCCACCTGCGCCTGCGCGCGGCCGAGCATGGCCCTCGCACCTGCCAGATCGCTGCGCGCGCTCGATGCGTCCGCCTCTGCGCGGGTCAGCGTCATGCGCGGTTCGATGCCGTTTTCAACGAGCGGGCGAATTGCGGCCAGTTCGCTTTCGGCGCGGGTCAGCGTGCTCTGGCGCGATGCGATTGCCGCTTCGGCTTCGGCGACACTCTGACGGGCGCGCTGCAACTGGGCCTGCCCAGCCGCAAGCGCACTGCGCAGGTTCGCCTGCCGCGAGGCGTAGAGCGAGCGTTCGACTTCCAGCTGGCGCGCAGCCTCGGCACTGGCCGGTTCGGGATAGCGCGGCGCGCGGCCCGTCACCTCGGCAGTGAGGCGCGCGACCTTCATGTCCAGCGCGAGCGCGGTTGCAGACGTGCTGCCAAGGCTGGCACCGGTCTCGGTCGGATCGAGACGAAGCAGCGGCTGGTCGGCTGTCACAGCATCGCCGGGCTTCAC
>JABDNC010000281.1 GCA_013001165.1 Erythrobacter sp. | reverse complement strand
CTGCCGCCTCGGCTGTCTCTAGCACGAGCCTGCCGACACCTTTGCGGACGTGGTCAGGGTGCGTGTACATCGCCCTGATCCGCGCGCGTTCGTTTGCAGGATCGAGCAGGCGCGGGTCGCGGCCCGCGGAGTGATTGCCGCCGTAAAGCGTCGCACGGCGCGACCAGCCGCCGCAGCCCGCAAGCTCACCATTATCTTCGACGCAGAAATAGGTGCCGTCCTCGATCAACAAGGCATCGAGACCCATACCAGCCTTGGAAGCCTCGATCTGCTCTGACGTGAGATAGCTCTGCTGCAACTGCTCGATCGCTAACTGCATCAGGGCAGCGATGGCTGGCGCATCTTCTTGCCGGGCCAGACGGATCGACAGCATGTCACCTATCTCCAGACGAAAAGGGGCGACCCGCAGGCCGCCCCGATCCGGTTCTACAGTCCTTGGGGCCTTACCACTGGTAACGGGCGCGGACGTAGTAGCTGCCCCCGTTGAAGCCGAAGGGCGAACGTTCGCCATACTGGGCCCCGACGATGCCCGAATACGGGTTCTCTTCGGGGTAGTTGTCGAGCACGTTCTGTGCACCGGCAGCGATTTCCAGCCCGTCGATGACCTCATAGCCGAGTTCGACGTCGAAGGTCACTTCAGCGCCCGCATCGATCGGCAGGGTGCTGTCTTCGAGGTGGGCCTCGTAGTACTCGCCGAAGTAGTTGGCGCGCAGCATACCACGGAAACGGCCCTGCTCGTGCGTCAGGTTCAGGAAGCCCTTCCACTTGGGCAGGCCTTCCTCGAGCTGGCGAACGCGGGTGGCAGAAATGGTCTGACCCACATCGGTCACTTCGGTTTCGGTGTAGTTGATCGCCAGGGTAGCGCGGGTCGTGCCGTTCTCGAACGGATAGAGCCGTGCATTGGCGACGAAATCGAGACCCTGCGTGCGGGTATCGAAGTCATTGTTGAAGTAGGTGAAAGCCACCAGGTCTTCAAATCCGGTGAAGTCGGTGCGGTTGATCACACCGGCCGCATCGAGCTGCGTGAGCAGCTCTGCCGGGCTCGGAGTGTTCGTGGGCGAACACGCCGTGGCTACCCCTTCGCGGCCTGCCAGATAGCAGAGCGCAAGCGGGAAATCGATCGTCGACGAACGCGAGATACGATCGTTCAGCTTGATGTTGAAGTAATCGAGCGTGACCGTGTAATCGCCCCAGTCGCCAGCGATACCGAGGGTAAAGCTGTCGGCCTTTTCGGGCCCAAGGGTCGGACGGTCGAGCCCGAGGCCGCCATTGGCAACGCTGTCGGAGATATAGTCCGCCGCGATCAGACCGGCCGGGCTGTTGAGCGGGAACGTACCCTCGTCCTGCAGCTCGCCGTTAGAGAACTGCGTGGTGACGTTGATGACATTCGCCTGACCGGCGGTCGGGACGTGGAAGCCCGTCGAATAGGTACCGCGAAGTCGCAGCGAATCCGACAGCTTGAACAGGCCGCCCAGCTTCCAGGTTACCGTATCGCCGAAGCTCTTCGTGTCTTCGTAGCGAACGGCGCCCTGCAAGGTGAGAGCATCGATAAGGTCGGCCTCGATATCGAGATATGCGGCCTTGTTGTCTTCCTTGCTGGATCCTGCCGAGTTGGTCGAGAAACCGGGGAAGCCGTTCGAGCTGGTCGAGAAACCCTGTCCGGTCGGATAGGCTGCGCTCGGCTGCGCAAGCGGGCCAAGGGCGAAGGACTCGGGATCGCCCGCGGTGATCGTGAATTCCTCGTCACGATATTCGGCACCGGTCGCGATGTAGACACTGCCCTCACCCACGGCGAGTTCGTAGCCGAGGTTGAGGTTCACGACATTCTCGGCCTGCGAATATCCGCCCGGGTTGAATTCGGTCGGCGTGTTGGGGCCGAGCGAAGCGTTCACCGTGTTGCGGATCGCGAAGTTGGTGCTGTGCTTGCCGTAACGATAGCTGAGATCGAAATCGAGCCCGCCAAGGATCTGGCCGCGGATACCGGTAGCGATCGAGTAGTCCTCGACATCGCCGCCGAAGCGAGGAGTGAAGCCGCCGGGGAACAGCTCGACGAAGCTGAAGCAGTTTCCGTCAGCCGTTACTTGCGCGAGGATCGTCGGATCGGGGATCAGCCCGCCCTGCGTCAGCGGGATGCCGGCGGGACAATCACCTGCGGTATCGATCGACAGGTCGCCGACCAGTACCGACGGCACGCCGCCCGAAGCTTCGTCCAGCGGCTGGCCGGTCGCCGGATCGACAAAAGGCCCGGCGTAGACACCGCCGCGATTGGTCGGGTTACGGAAGAAGAATCCGCCATCGACGTTACGCTCGGCATAGTTGCCGAAGGCGTAGAAGCTGATCTGCGGCGTAAAATCGAAACCCATGTTGCCGTAGAACTTGAAGTCGTCGTTGACGTTGGGTTGGCCCCAGATCTGCGCCGGGTCGGCGACAGCGCTGTTGCCTGCAGCGATCAGCGCTGCGGCATCGTCACGCTGAACCGAACGCGAGGTCGCATCGCTTTCGCCATATTCGGCCGAAAGGTTGACGAAGCCGGCCTCTCCCAACGGAATGCCGACATTGCCTGCAATCGAGTATCTGTCGCCGTCACCCTCATAGGTTTCACCCCATTGCGCGGAGACGGTGCCACCGTCCGGAGCGTCCTTGAGGATGAAGTTGAGCACGCCGGCAATGGCGTCCGAGCCGTACTGCGACGATGCACCGTCACGCAGAACTTCAAGCTGCTTGATCGCAATCGAAGGGATGACCGAAATATCGGGACCTTGCGAGCCGTCCGAGATGCCGCCGCCGAGGAAGGCGATGACCGATGCACGATGCATGCGCTTGCCGTTGACGAGGACCAGAGTGTTGTCGGGCGAAAGGCCGCGCAGGTTGGCCGGGCGGACAAGCGTTGCAGCGTCCGAAATCGGCTGCGTGCCGACGTTGAAGGAGGGCACCGAGACGCGCAGGACATCGCCGATGTCGCTGTCTGCCGTATTGTTCAGTTCGGCACTCGAAACCACGTCTACGGGCGCAACGGTGTCGGCGGCCGAACGGTTGTTCTGGCGAGTACCGGTGACGATGATCGTTTCGCTCGGCTGGTCTGCTTCGGGCACGGCTACTGCATCGGTTTCGATAGCAGTCTGCGTATCCTGGGCGAAGGCCGGAGTTGCGATGGCCATGGATGCAACGCCCGATAGGAAAACGGGACGCGCAAGAGATTTCAACGACTTGGCACGAAGCATAGTCACCCTCCTCTGATGTGTCGGCTCTTGTTTTGTTTGGCCGAATGCTCAGGGCATATGCCCACAGCGTAATAAATGCAATCTCAAGGCAGGTTTAGAGACTTTTTCAAATAGCAGCTGATCGCTGATCGGTTTCATCATGACGCAAAAAAAGGGCCGGGACTTTTTCATCCCGGCCCTTGTCGAGGCGTTGTTCGCAGGAGGAACAAAGGTAGGCGGGCCGCCCGAGGAGAGAGAGGAGAGAGGGCGGCCCCGCCAAGCTTGGTGTCAGTTGTAGGCGCGCTCTCCGTGTTCGGAGATGTCGAGCCCGTCGACTTCAGTCTCTTCGTCGACCCTGAGGCCAACCAGAGCCTTGACGGTAAAGCCGGCGATGAAGGTGCCGATGGCAGCCCAGGCGATCGTCACGATCACGCTGAAGATCTGGATGCCAAGCTGCGTGCCGAGTGCGGTCGAACCGTCGCCGGGGCCACCGATCCACGGCTGGTAGACGACCGCCGTACCGATAGCGCCGACGATGCCGCCGATGCCGTGGATGCCGAAAGCATCGAGGCTGTCGTCATAGCCGAACTTGGCCTTCACCTTGGCGACGAAGAAGTAGCAGACCGCTGCCGAGAGGATGCCAAGCAGGATGGCGCCGAAGGGCCCAGAGTTGCCTGCTGCCGGAGTGACGGCAACGAGGCCGGCGATGGCGCCTGAGCAGAAGCCAAGGGCCGAGCCCTTGTGGCCGGCGAGCTTCTCGATGACCATCCATGCCAGCGCACCTGCCGCAGTTGCTACGAAGGTGTTGATCATGGCGAGACCGGCCGAACCGTCCGCTTCGAGAGCCGAACCGGCGTTGAAGCCGAACCAGCCAACCCACAGCAAGCCGGTGCCGACCATGGTGAGCGTCATCGAGTGCGGCATCATCGGTTCCTGCGGCCAGCCACGGCGCTTGCCGAGGAGGTATGCAAGGACGAGGCCCGAAACACCGGCGTTGATGTGCACCACGGTGCCGCCGGCAAAATCGAGCGCACCGTCTTCGAACAGCAGGCCGCCGCCAGCCCAGACCATGTGCGCGATCGGGAAATAGACGATGGTCAGCCAGATCGGCACAAAGGCCATGACGGCGCTGAACTTCATCCGCTCTGCCGTCGCGCCCAGGATAAGGGCGGCGGTGATTGCTGCGAAGGTCATCTGGAAGCTGATGAAGACATATTTTGAGATGACTTCATCGGTGAAGGTGGCTGCTGTGCTGCTCGCATCGGTGCCGGCCAGGAAGTAGCTGCCCCCGCTTATGAAGAGGCCGAGTGTGCCTTCATAGGTCGTGTCGCCGAAGGCGAGGCTGTAGCCCCACATCACCCAGATGATCATGGCCAGCGCAGCGGTCGCGCCGATCTGGGTCATGGTGGACAGCATGTTCTTCGAACGGGTCAGGCCGCCATAGAAGAGTGTCAGGCCCGGGATGATCATGAGCAGGACGAGGATCGTCGCGGTCATCATCCAGGCGTTGTTGCCGGGGTTGGGAACGGCTGCAGCCGCTTCCGCTGCTTCCTGCGCAAATGCGCCGGTAGCGGTGAAGAATGCAGCGGCACCGGTGGCGGCGACGCGCATGAGATTACGCATGGTCATCTGTGTCACTCCTTGCCGCGTCACAGCGCGGTTTCGCCGGTTTCGGCGGTGCGGATGCGGGTGGCGCTGGCGAGGTCGAAGACGAAGATCTTCCCATCGCCGATGCTTTCCGTGCTGGCGGTTTGCTGGATCGTCTCGATCACTTGAGGTGCGAGATCGTCGCCGACCGCGATTTCCAGCTTCACCTTGGGAAGCATGTTGGTCGAATATTCGGCCCCGCGATAAATCTCGGTCTGGCCCTTCTGGCGGCCAAATCCCTTGACCTCGGAAACGGTCATTCCGGCAACGCCAACCGCGCCGAGGGCTTCGCGCACCTCGTCGAGCTTGAACGGCTTGATGACGGCGATGATGAATTTCACGCGCACACCCCTTCATATTGCGAACCGGTCCAAGCACCGGCGTTCGCACATGCAGCAAAGGGCGTGCCAAACAGGAAATGCGGGAAAATTGCGCGGTTAGAGCCGCAATCGCAATATTTATTGCCTAAATATTGGGCTAGAGCCTATTTTTTAATCAACTCGAGCCGGGCAACCACGGGCAGATGGTCCGATGCGACGGCTGAGAGTCCCGTGTGATGCACGTCGGATTCGACGCAGCCCCAGTGTTTGCTTGCCACGATCCGGTCGAGCGTCGCCACCGGTTGGCGCGATGGATAGCTTTTGCCCGGGGTCACCACGGTCCACCGGTCAGCGAATTCGCGCATGGCACCGGTCCTGCGGCCCCATTGATTGAAGTCGCCCATGATCACTGTCGGCAAATTGCGAGAACAGTCCTCGACGAAGTCGACCAACGAGCGGATTTGGTCGCGCCGTCTCAGGCCCGAGAGGTCGAGATGGGTGCCGATCACCCGCATCCGGTGACCCTCGATCGTTATCTCCCCGCATGCCGCGCCGCGCGGCTCCAGGGTCGGCAGGTCGAGCGCTTCGCCTTCGTGGACGTCGAATTCGCGGCGCACCAGAAGCGCATTGCCGTGCCAGCCGATGCTGCGGGGCCGTTTCGCCACCTCGATCAGTCGCCAGTGCGTGTCGTCGATCTCGGCCCGAGGGATGCAAGTCTCTCGCGAGCCGATCCGCCGGTCGACCTCCTGCAGGGCGATAACATCGGCATCGATCTCGTGAATGACCGAGAGGATGCGCTCGGGATCGCGCTTGCGGTCGAGGCCGACGGCCTTGTGGATGTTGTAGCTGGCGAAGGTTAGCTGCACGGGGCCTCAACTATTCGGGCGGAAGGGAGTTGCAGCGCTTTTCAGTCACCGGCGATGAAGCGGTCTGTCGGGCGGGTCGGCAGACCGTCGATGCTGCTGATCCGGTCCTGGTACTTCGCCACCCATTCGTCCGGATCGGTCTGCCGATGCGCCTTTTTCAGCGTCTTGCGCTCCTCGCGATATTCCATGAAAGGAACGCCCCACCCGCAGCTGGTCTGGACGCTTTCGATCGCGATGTCGAAGATCTGGCGTGTGCCGGGCATCATCTCGAAATGCGCGGAAAGCTTGGCCCAGTCGGGGTCCTGCGGAAGCACCGCGCGACCCTTGCCGTAGATCCGCAGGATCAGCGCCGGGCGGTCGAAATTGCAGAACATCAGCGTGATGCGCCCGTCGGCTGAGAGGTGCGCGTGGGTCTCGTTGCCAGAACCGCCGAGGTCGAGATAAGCGACACGGGTTGGCGCGATAACGCGAAAGGCGTCGTAGCCCTTGGGGCTCAGGTTGATGCGGGCATCTTCGGCGGCGGTGGCGACAAAAAAGACCGGCTGCTTGCCGATCATCGCGATGTGCTTGTCATCCAGCGCGTCGAAGAATTCTGACATCTAGAGGAAGTCCCGGATCGTCTTCATGAAGCGGTCGAACTGGTCATGGTGGAGCCAATGGCCGGCATTTTCGAACTCTATCACCTCGGCATTCGAGAAATGATCGAGCCTGCCGTCACCTTCCGGGTTCGATGCCCAGCTGTCGGCGCCATAGAGCAGCAGCGTGGGCGCAGTGATCGCGGCCCAGGTCTGGTGCAGGAATTCATCGGCGATGTCCTCGACAGCCCAGACATTGAGATGCGGATCGAACTTCCAGCTGTAGGTGCCGTCCTCATTGCGGTTCACGCCGTGGATCGTCAGATGCCGCGCCTGTTCCTCTGTGAGGTAGCTGTTCTCCTCGATCATGCGGGCGAAGGCAGCTTCGATGCTTTCATACTTGCGCGGGGAGCGGCCCGAGGCAGCGCGCTTCTTGCCGATCCATTCCGCCATACGCTCCGGATAGCTTGTCTCGCGCATCTCGGCCTGCCGCTTGGGGCTGGGCCCTAGACCTTCGATGGCAACGATCTTCTTCACCATATCGGGGAAGGTCCCCGCATAGCGCAGCGAGACATTGCCGCCCATCGAATGTGAGACGATGGTGACGGGTCCAACCCCCAGCTGGTGGACCAGCTGCGCAAGATCGTAGACCATGTCGTTGACCTGGTAGTTGCCGTCGGACACCCAGTCGCTGTCGCCATGACCGCGATGGTCCATCGCCACCACGTGCCAGTCGTCGCGCAGTTCCTCCGCCACCCAGTCCCAGCTACGCGCATGATCGCGTCCGCCATGAACCAGCACCAGCGGCGGATTCCCGCGATTGCCCCAGTCGAGATAATTTAGCCGGAGGCGCTGCGAGATAAAGGTCTGGGAGTTCGGGCCGGTAAGCGTCATGCGGTCAGCCTTTGCATCGCCACCGCACGAGTTTCAACCTCACCTTTCTTTCGTCGCCGAAAAGGTGAGGTCGGGGTTCTTCTCTTCCTGGTAGTTCACGTCCCAGGGGCTCTTGGCCATGAACACCAGATCGCCATCGCGATCCTTGGCGAGATTGGAGAGATTGAACTTCTCGAATTCTACCATCGCCTTCTCGTCGCCCCTGATCCAGCGCGCGGTGGCGAAGGGCGACGCTTCGAGCTTGGCTTCGACCTTGTATTCGGCCGAGAGGCGTGAAATCAGAACGTCGAGCTGGAGCTGGCCGACAACGCCGATGATCCACTGGCCACCGATCTCGGGATAGAAGACCTGGATCACGCCTTCTTCGGACAGATCGTCGAGCGCTTTGCGCAGCTGCTTGGTCTTGGTCGGATCGACCAGTGCGACGCGGCGCAGGATTTCAGGAGCGAAATTCGGCAAGCCGGTGAAACGGACCTGATTTTTCTCACTGAGCGTATCGCCGACACGCAGCGTGCCGTGGTTCGGGATGCCGATGATGTCGCCCGGCTCGGCGGTGTCGGCCACTTCGCGGTCCTGCGCGAAGAAGAGGATCGGCGAATGGATCGCGACCGGTTTTCCGAGGCCCGAAGGCGTCAGCTTCATACCGCGTTTGAAGGTGCCCGAGACCTGCCGCATGAAGGCGATGCGGTCGCGGTGGTTCGGGTCCATGTTGGCCTGCACCTTGAAGATGAAGCCGGTCACTTCATCATGGTCAGGTGCGATCTGCGTGTCGCCAGCCGGCTGCGGACGCGGCGGCGGGGCGTATTTGGCAATCGCCTCGATCAGTTCGGTAACACCGAAGTTCTTGAGCGCCGACCCGAAATAGACCGGGGTGAGGTCACCGTTGCGATAGGCCTCGAGGTCGAATTCGGGATAGCCGATCTGGGCGAGTTCAATGTTCTCGGCGATCTCAGCAGGCAGGTCGAAATCGGCAACGCGCTTTCCCTTGAATTCCTTAGACGGACCTTCAGGCACCACCACCTCGCCGCTCGCGAAATCAAGTATGCCCTGGAACTGGCCGCCCATCCCGACGGGATACATCTGCGGGCTCACATCGAGCGCCAGCATATCGGCAATCTCGTCGAGCAGTTCGAAGACCGGGCGGCCCTCGCGGTCGACCTTGTTGACGAAGGTAATGATCGGCACGCCACGCAGTCGGCAGACCTCGAACAGCTTGCGCGTCTGCGGCTCGATACCCTTGGCCGCGTCGATCACCATGATGGCGGAATCGACTGCGGTGAGCGTGCGATAGGTATCTTCGGAGAAGTCCTCGTGCCCTGGCGTGTCGAGCAGGTTGAAGGTGATGCCGTCACGTTCGAAGGTCATGACCGAGCTGGTCACCGAGATGCCACGCTGCTGCTCGATCTTCATCCAGTCCGACCGCGCCCGGCGAGCCTGTCCGCGCGCCTTGACCTCGCCCGCCAGATGGATCGCGCCACCGGTCAGCAGCAGCTTCTCGGTCAGCGTGGTCTTACCAGCGTCGGGGTGCGAGATGATGGCGAATGTACGGCGATCGGAAGTCATGGCGCAGGCCGCTTACCCTGCGGCATCTTCGGCGTCCATCCCGGTCGTGGGCGCATTGAGGTTATCGGTTTCGCCTACGAATGCGGAGAGGTTCCGGGCGATGGCATCCATGTCAAACCGGTTGTCTCTCCGCCATATCGCATAGGCCGGAAAATCGAACGCCGGCATATCGTCGATCCGCCTAAGTGCTCCTTCCTTGATGGCACGCCGCGCGAGCCGTTCGGGGAGGTATCCCGCCGCCTTCTGTTCCACCAGCCAGCGCAAGGCCATGCCGCCCAGGTCGAGCGTAACGCCGCCTGAATCGAGATAGCCCGTGGCTTCGCCGATCGGACCGCGCATTGTCTCGCCCCAATCGATCTCGACCCACGCCTTGCGCCAGTCACCGACACTGGTTGAACAGACCAGTACGAGCCTGTCATTGACCACCTCGCGCGCCTCGACGGCGGCCCCGATCACAGGGAGATAGAGAACTGCAAAGTCGACCGTACCTGCTGCAACTTCACGGTTCAGGCGCGCCGATGCGCCAGCCGTGAGATTGAAGGCGAGTTGCGGGCTCTCGATCCGTAGGCGGTCGATCCAGGGAATGAGGAACTCGGGCCAGATGGCGTACTGTCCACCGATGCGCAATTGGCCGGTGAAACGCGCAGGTAGCCTCGCTTCGTCGCGTGCGTTTGCCCAGCTCGACAACATCACTTGTGCGCGGGGCAGGAAGCGTGCGCCAGCCTCGGTCAGGACACATCCCTTGCGTGACCTCTCGAATAGCCGCGCCCCGATCCGATGCTCGAGCGCGGCAATCCGCTCGGTCACCGACGAGGTGCTCGCATGGACGATGTTCGCGGCAGCGGAAAAGCTGCCGCTCTCGGCAGCGGCAACGAATGTCTGGAGTTGGGCGGAATCCAT
>JABDNC010000270.1 GCA_013001165.1 Erythrobacter sp. | reverse complement strand
ATACCGATCACACGCTGGAAGAAGTCGGTCAGCAGTTCTCGGTTACGCGTGAACGTATCCGTCAGATCGAGGCGAAGGCGCTGCGCAAGCTCAAGCACCCGAGCCGCAGCCGCAAGATGCGCTCGTTTCTGGACCAGTAACGACCCCAACCAGGCAGCAAAAAGGGCGCCCGGCCATTCAGCCCGGCGCCCTTTTTCATGGCTAAGATATCAGCCCTTCTTCAAATACTTGGCCGCATCCTCGACCGGCATGGGTTTCGCGTAGAAATAGCCCTGCCCGTATTCGACACCGAGGCGACGCAGGAGTTCGGCCTCTTCCTTGTATTCAATGCCCTCGGCGATCAGTTTCGAACCGATTGCCTCGGCGAACTTCACCATCGCACCCACAAGTGCGCAGCGTGCCACGTCCTTGTGTATGTCGCGGGTCAGCGTCATATCGAGTTTCAGGAGATCGGGCGCGAGATCGACGAGGTGGCGCATGCCGGCATAGCCCGAGCCCACGTCATCGATAGCGATACGCGCGCGTTTGCGGATCGGTTCGAGAGCGGCCTTCAAGACCGTCAAATCCTCGACCTGCTGATGCTCGGTGAGTTCGATGACAAGGTTCGTCTCGCCCGCCTTGTCGAGGATCGCTCCCAAGGCGCCAGACATCACCGCTTCGGGTGAGACATTGACCGACAGATAACAGTCGGCGGGCACCTTCCGCATGCTCTCGAGCGCGCATTCCACGGCCAGCAGTTCCAGCTCGACTCCGCGGCCGATCTCGGCGGCCTCGTCGAACCACTTGTCCGGTCCGCGCATCATCGAATCGGGGAATCGTGCGAGGCACTCGGCACCGACAGGTTTGCCCGTCTTGATCGCGTGGATCGGCTGCTGGACAATCTGCATGCCCTTCTCTTCCACCAGCTTGGTGATGCGGGCATCGATCCGCGAATGGCGATACTCGCTGTCGAGGTTGGTTTCGATCTGCTCGACCGCCAGCGCCGCGAACGCTTTCAAGACGCCAAGGTCGCGCTCGGTCATCGTGCGATCGGGGGTTCGGCTGAGACAGCAGAAACTGCCGTACAGCGTGCCGTCCGACAAGCGCAGCGGCGTGTTGAGATGGCAGCCCACCGGCAGGAAATGCGTGATGGCAATATCCTGCGTGAACGAAAAATCTGCCGGGTCCTGAATCAACTCGGGCAGGCGACCTTCGGCGATATGCCAGCAATAGCTGTTTTCGCGCGGATCGCGGAAGCCGGGGCCCATCGGTAGATCGATATCGGCGTCAATATGAGTGAGTTCCTTCTCGCCACCCTCGACATAGCGGGAAGCGAAGGCGATCTCGGTGCCGAGATGCGTGCGGACCGCGTTCAGGATGCGGTCGATCGATCCTCCGCGCATGGGCTCATGGGCGATCCCCGGAGCAATCGCGGGGGCAAGCGATGGTTGCACAGACATATCCATAGCCCCGCGTTAACCTCAAAACGTTTATAAATTGGACACTATGGGCAAGATTGTTCCGAATTCGTGTGCACGAGAGGGCAAACGGGGTGGAGAGAATCGCCCCGACCCCCTATGTGCGCGGCATGCGTATTGCCCTTGCTTCCGACCATGCCGCTATCGAGCTGAAAGCAGTTCTGCGCGACTGGCTTATCGAACAGGGTCACGAGGTCGCCGACCTCGGACCGGAAACCACCGACAGCGTCGATTATCCCGACTTCGGCTACAAACTGGCCAGTGTCGTCGCCGACGGCACCGCCGAGCGCGGTATTGCGCTGTGCGGCAGTGGTATCGGCATCTCGATCAGCATGAACCGCAACCCTGCGGTTCGCTGCGCCCTTGTTTCGGAACCGCTTTCGGCCAGCCTTTGCCGCGAACACAATGATGCAAACTGCATCGCGATGGGCGCGCGCCTGACCGGCGTCGACATGGCCAAGGCCTGCGTCACCGCCTTCCTCGAAACCGAATTCGCCGGCGGTCGCCACCAGCGCCGCGTAGACAAGCTCTCCAACCCGGACATCTGAACAATGGCTACCCAGGCAAAAGACACCGCTCGCACCCCGATGGACCGCTTCTGGCACGACAGCCTCGCCGAAGCCGACCCCGAGATCTACGAAGCCGTCCGCAATGAACTGGGCCGTCAACAGGACAAGATCGAGCTGATCGCCAGCGAGAACATCGCTTCGACCGCGGTTCTTGAGGCAACCGGCAGCGTCTTCACCAACAAATATGCCGAAGGCTATCCCGGCAAGCGCTATTATGGCGGTTGCGACTATGCCGATGTGGTCGAAACGCTGGCAATCGAGCGGGCCAAGGAACTGTTCGGCTGTAACTTCGCAAACGTCCAGCCGAACTCGGGTTCGCAGATGAACCAGGCTGTCTTCCTCGCGCTGCTGCAGCCTGGCGACACCTTCATGGGCCTCGACCTCAACTCGGGCGGTCACCTCACACATGGGTCGCCGGTCAACATGAGCGGCAAGTGGTTCAATCCGGTCAGCTACGGCGTGCGCAAGGACGACGAACTGATCGACATGGACGAGGTTCGTGCCACCGCACTTGAACACAAGCCCAAACTCATCATCGCAGGCGGCACCGCCTATTCGCGCGTCTGGGACTGGGAAGCCTTCCGCAAGATCGCCGATGAAGTCGGTGCCTATCTCATGGTCGACATGAGCCACATCTCCGGCCTCGTTGCCGGCGGTGCGCACCCCTCACCGTTCCCTCACGCTCATGTTGTCACTTCGACCACACACAAGAGCCTGCGCGGCCCACGTTCGGGCATCATTCTGTGGAACGAGGAAGAATTCACCAAGCCGATCAACATGGCAGTCTTCCCTGGCATGCAGGGCGGTCCGCTGATGCATGTCATCGCGGCCAAGGCCGTCGCTTTCCGCGAAGCGCTGCGTCCCGATTTCAAGGACTATGCTGCAAATGTCGTCTCCAACGCACGCGCCCTAGCCCGCGGTATCGAGGCGAATGGCCTGCGCGTGGTGTCTGGCGGTACCGACAACCATTCCATGCTGGTCGACCTTACGCCCAAGGATGTCACCGGCAAGGCTGCCGAAGCCGGCCTCGACCGCGCATGGCTGACCTGCAACAAGAACGGCATTCCCTACGACACGCGTAGCCCTTTCGTGACCAGCGGCATCCGTCTCGGTTCGCCCGCCGGCACCACCCGCGGCTTCGGAGAGGCCGAGTTCGAAACTATCGGCAAGCTGATTTGCGAAGTGGTCGATGGCATGTCGCGCAACGGGCCCGACGGTGATGGACAGGTCGAGCAGAGCGTGCGTGACCGCGTCGCCGAACTGTGCAAGGCTTTCCCGGTCTATCCTGGACGCTGAGGAGAGCAATCATGGGTAACATTCCAGACGACCGCGAGCCGACCAGCTATCGTCAATCCGATGACGATCGTGAGGACGAGCAGTTCAAGCCCGCATATGGCGACCACGATCTCGTCCCGGACGCGACCGCCGAAATCAAGGCGATGGCGAAGGAAGGGCTCGATCACCCCTCGACCAAGCCGGTGCTGACCGGTGCAGCCGTTGGCGCGATTGCAGGCGGTGTCCTGCCCGTGGTGACATGGCCCATCGGCCTCATCGCCGGAGCGGGCTTCATGCTCTACAAGCGCCTGCGCCCCTGATTTACGGATAATCGATGCGTTGCCCATTCTGCGCCCATGACGACAGTCAGGTAAAAGACTCTCGTCCGACCGAGGATTCCACCTCGATCCGTCGCCGTCGCCAGTGTTCGAAATGCGGTGCGCGTTTCACCACTTTCGAGCGCGTACAGCTTCGCGAAGTCACCGTCGTCAAATCCGGTGCCAACGGCAAGGAGGCGCGGCGCGAGGCCTTCGATCGATCCAAGCTCGAACAGTCGATCTCGCTCGCCTGCCGCAAGCGCGATGTTGGACAAGAACAGATCGACCAGCTCGTTAGCGGCATCCAGCGACAGGTCGAGACTGCCGGAGAGGCCGAAATCCCCTCAAAGCGTATCGGCGAACTGGTGATGGACGGCCTGCGCCAGCTCGACAGCGTCGCTTATATCCGTTTCGCCAGCGTCTATCGCGACTTCAGCGAAGCCCGCGACTTCGAGGAGTTCGCGAGCACGGTTCAGGAAGCCGCCAATGAGCAAGGCTGACAGCCGCAAACCCGTAGTCGTGCTGGTTCGCCCCCAGCTGGGCGAGAATATCGGCAAGGCCGCGCGGGCAATGCTCAACTTCGGCCTGACCGAGCTGCGGATGGTCTCGCCGCGCGACGGTTGGCCCAATCCCGATGCGGGGCCTGCGGCAGCCGGCGCCGATATCGTGCTTGAAAAAGCGCAGGTATACGAAAGCACGGCAGAGGCGGTCGCCGATTGCGCTCATGTCTATGCAACCACGGTGCGTAAGCGCGGTGTGACGAAGCCGGTCTACACGCCCGAAGAAGCAAGCCGCGAAATGGCCGTTGCCGAAGGTCGCAGCGCAATCCTGTTCGGCCCCGAGCGTTCAGGACTGGAGACCGAGGACGTCGCGCTTGCCCGCGCAATCCTGACGGTGCCGATCAATCCCGAATTCGGTTCGCTCAATCTCGCGCAGGCCGCGATCCTGTGCACCTATGAATGGTCGAAGCACGAGGAACTGGTCCAACCTACGCAGGAAGACCTCCTTCCCCCTGCCCCGCAAGATGAGCTCGAAGGCCTGATCGGCCATCTGGAGGGAATGCTCGAACCCAAGGGCTATTTCCTGCCCGAAGCGCGCGCTGATGCGACGCGTCGTACGCTGCGCGGCGTATTGACCAAGCCGGGCTGGAATCACCTTGAGGTGCGCACGCTGCGCGGGGTCCTTTCTTCGCTTCAGCGTGGCCCTAAACGCAGTTAGTCGATTAATCATCGACTGTTCATCGAGCGTTCGCTAGCAGGCGGCCAAACAAATTTCCCAGATAAAACGAGGATTTACGATGCGTTTCGCTTTGCCCGCACTTGCTCTTGCCGCCCTTTCGATGCCCGCACTCGCTAACGAGCCGGAAGAAAAGAAGGACGACAAGAAGACTGAAGCGCAGAAGCCTGCCGAAGCGAAGGACGAGAAGATCTGCCGCTACATCCGCATGGACATGAGCAGCCGCCGCAAGGAAAAGGTCTGCCTCACCAAGGAAGGCTGGACGGACTTCAACCAGGGCAACTGAACGCCAGGCGAGGACCACCAAGCCTCGCTGCCCTGAATTGACCTTGCCAATTTCATCGCGCTTGCGGCACAAAGCCGCGGCCATGAACATACTCCTGCTCGACGGGCACCCCGATGCGTCCCGACTGACTAGCCACGTCCTCGAGATCTATCGAAGATCTCTTCCATCGGGCGTGAGTGTTGAAAGCGTCGCGATCCGCGATCTTTCATTCAGTCCGATCCTGCGCCACGGCTATGCCCGGCGGACCGAATGGGAACCGGATCTTCTGCGACTGGCCGAGAAGATCGATTCCTGCGATCATCTCGTGGTCGCATTCCCCATGTGGTGGGGAAGCGAGCCCGCCGAATTGAAAGGTCTGATCGACCGCCTTTTCCTGCCCGGGTTTACCTTCGCCTACCACCTAGACGACCCTTGGTGGGACCGGTTTATGGCAGGCCGTTCGGCGGATGTCATAGCCACGATGGACACGCCGCCCATCTATCTCAGGTGGGCCTATGGCAATGCATTGGTGAAACGGTGGAAACGTCAGGTGCTTGGGTTTTGCGGTTTCAAACCGGTCCGGGTGCTCGCTCTCGGCCCTGTGAAGGGGGGCGAAGCGGATCGCAGGATGGAAAAATGGTCGACAAGGATCGAAAAGCTGGCGCGATCCATCAAACCCGCCAAGCCGCAGGAAAAGCAGTTACGGTTGACCAATTTCCTCGGCAAGTCGGCCCCTAGGACCTGATCCGGTCCCACTCGACCAATTCGTACGCAATCGAGGTTTCGACCAGAAGCTCCCAAATTTCAGCGATTTTCTCGGCCGGCAATTCGCGGGCTGAGGCATCGCTGCGGGCATTGTCGATAACTTCGGCCTTGCGCGCTTCGTCTCGCACGACATTGCGGTCTGTCTTGATCCGGGCAGCTGCGCGCATGTAGCCGAAGCGGCGGTCGAGAAGCTCCATCAGCTCGCGATCAGTCGCGTCGACGCCCAAGCGCACTTCGCACATGTCGGTACAGTCTTCGGGCAGCTTGAAATCGTCACTCATGGCCGCGCCGAATGGCGGTTTGAATCTGGCTTGTCGAGGACAAACGAAACCCACTCTCGACTTCGCGCGCGCACCTCGGCATGGGGTGCCTATGGCGAGCACTCCGAATACCTATCGCAACCAGCCTGACGACCGCGGCCATTTCGGCGCTTACGGTGGTCGTTACGTGGCCGAGACGCTGATGCCCCTGGTCCTCGACCTCGAGCGGGAATACCGCGCGGCGCAGGCCGATCCCGAATTCCAGCGCGAGTTCGACGATCTTCTTGAGCATTACGTCGGCCGCCCCAGCCCGCTCTATTTTGCAGAACGCCTGACCGAGGCGCTCGGCGGCGCGCAGGTTTGGTTCAAGCGCGACGAGCTCAATCACACCGGCGCGCATAAGATCAACAACTGCATTGGGCAGATCCTGCTCGCGATCCGCATGGGCAAGACGCGCATCATCGCGGAAACCGGCGCAGGCCAGCACGGCGTAGCGACAGCCACCGTGTGCGCGCGCTTCGGCCTGCCCTGCGTCATCTACATGGGAGCAGAGGACGTGCGGCGGCAGTCGCCAAATGTCTTCCGCATGAAGCTTTTGGGCGCTGAGATCGTGCCTGTCACCAGCGGGCGCGGTACGCTGAAAGATGCGATGAACGAAGGCCTGCGCGACTGGGTCGCGAACGTCGAAGACACATTCTACATTATCGGCACTGCCGCCGGCCCCCATCCTTATCCGGAGCTCGTCCGCGACTTCCAGTCCATCATCGGCAAGGAAGCGCGCGCGCAGATGCAGGACCGCATCGGGCGCCTGCCCGACCTGCTGGTCGCATGCATCGGAGGCGGCTCGAACGCGCTCGGCCTGTTCCACCCCTTCCTCGACGATCCGGACGTGAAGATGCTGGGTGTCGAGGCGGCGGGTCACGGCCTCGATGGCGACGAACACGCGGCGAGCCTGCTGGGCGGTTTCCCCGGCGTGCTTCACGGCAACAAGACCTATTTGCTGCAGGACGATGACGGCCAGATCACCGAAGGCCACTCGATCAGCGCCGGCCTCGATTATCCCGGCATCGGCCCGGAGCATTCATGGCTGAAAGAGTCGGGCCGCGTCGATTACACCAGCGTCACCGACGACGAGGCGCTGGCGGCATTCCAGCTGCTTTGCCGCACCGAAGGCATCATCCCCGCGCTGGAGCCGAGCCACGCGATTGCCGCCGTCGCCAAAATCGCGCCGACGATGGACAAGGACCAGATCATCCTCGCCAATCTGTGCGGGCGGGGAGACAAGGACATCTTCACCGTGGCGGAACATCTGGGCGTGG
>JABDNC010000246.1 GCA_013001165.1 Erythrobacter sp. | reverse complement strand
TCTCTCCTCTGCGCGCATCATGCCACGCATGGGAAAGAGCACAAGCGGCCTATTGCCAGCGTCCGCCTTCGCGCGCCCGCCTTTCGCGCAGGATCAGCCAGATGAACAGCCCGAGAGGTCCCGCCATGAAGGTCGCCAGCAGGATCGGCACCTGCACAATGCGCGAAAAGCCCTTCGCATCGGCATCGCGCGCGATCCAGATACCGACGAACAGGTCGAAGGCGAGGTAGTGGATCCAGCCGATGGTCACTCCGCCATCGCTGGCGAAGATCGCGCGGACACCCTCGATCGAACCGAAGTCCATCGCCCCCCCGGCGCCGCCCACTTGGTCGATCGTGCCGGTAAGAATGCCGATCAGGCCGATGGCATAGGCGCCGCATAACAGGCCGACACCGAGATAGAGGGCTGCTGCCAACAGGGCAGGCCAGCGCGGCAGCAGGATAAGCGCCGTCCACATGACGAGCGCAAGGATGTTCGCTGCGCTGAATGCAATCGACCACATGGTGTGTCCCCTCAGTCGTTTACGAGTTGCGGGAGCGTACGCGCCGCGCGGATGATCGCATCATTGTCATGCACGAACCGCCCGCGCGCCGCCCGCTTCGACAATGCGAGCGCGGCCTGCGCCACGGTTTCGGCCTTGATGCCGCGATACTGGCGCAGCTTGCCATGCATAAAGAGGTTGGCGACCGGCGCTACTGCAATGCCGAAGCGCTCTCCCGGGCGGCGATCATTCTCGCGATTGCCCAGCAGCAGGCCCGGGCGCAGTATGTCGAGCCGGTTGAACCGGATGCGGGTGAGTTCGCGTTCGACCTCTCCCTTCACTTTCAGATAGAAGGTTTTCGATGCCGGATCGGCACCGGTCGAACTGATCGCGACGAAGCGTTCGACGCCGAACTCTTTCGCTGCCCTTGCCGTTTCGAGCACAAGCGTCTCGTCCACTGCCCGGAACGCGGCCTCGTCCTCGCCGGCCTTTTTCCATGTCGTGCCGAGCGCGCAGATTATCGCCTTGGGACGGATCGCCTCCAGCACCTCGCCCCATTTGGATGGTTCGGCGACGAAATACTCGATCCTGAGACCGCGCGGGAATTTCGCCTCGCTCCGCCCGATACCCTGAATGCGGATATCCTCGCGGCCGACGCACTCGCGCATCACCTCACCGCCGATCAGGCCGGTCGCGCCCACCAGGCAGAGGCGTAGCGCGTCAGACATTGGACAGTCCCTCGGGCGCCTTGCCGTAGATCCTGCGGCACTGGTCGATAGCGAAACGGTCGGTCATGCCTGCGATGAAATCGGCGATGTGGCGGCTTGTATGCGGATCGCCAGAGGGCAGTTGGTCGGCCCAGCCGTTGGGCATGATTTTCGGATCGTCGCGATACGCCGCGAACAGGCGCGCGACGACATCTCTCGCGCGCTCCGAAGTCTGGATCTGCTCGGGATGGTAGTAGAGCCGCTCGTACATGAACTTCTTCAATCGTCTTTCTTCGACCGCCATTTCCGGCGAAAAGCCAGCCGTCTGCTCGCCCGCACCCCTCGCCTCGTCGGCGTTGATCATCCCTTTGACCCGCGCGCGCGTGTTTTCAAGCACGTCGTTGACCATGAGCCCGATCTGGCTGCGCACGAGCTCGCGTAGCTGGATCTCGCGCCGGGCATGGGGGAAGCGTTTTTCGACCCGGCGAAACTGGTCGGCGAGGAAATCGAGCTCCATGAGATCGTCGAGTGATAGGAAACCGGCCCTGAGGCCGTCGTCGATATCATGGTTGTCGTAGGCGATGTCGTCGGCAACCGCCGCCACCTGCGCCTCGAGCGATGGCCACTGACCCAGTTCGAGGCCGAAGGCCTCGTCGATCTCGGCCAGCGCCCAGTTCGACGCTTCTACCGGTCCGTTGTGCTTCGCCATCCCCTCCAGCATCTCCCAAGTGAGATTGAGCCCGGGGTGGTCGGGATAGGGGCTTTCGAGCCGCGCCAGCACGCGGATACCGTGCGCATTATGGTCGTAGCCGCCAGCATGCATCATCGCTTCTTCGAGCGCTTCCTCACCCGCATGTCCAAAAGGTGGATGGCCGATGTCATGGGCAAGGCACAGGGCCTCGGTCAGGTCCTCATCGAGGCCGAGTTCGCGCGCGATGACCCTGCCGATCTGCGCCACTTCGAGGCTGTGCGTGAGACGGGTCCGGTAGTGATCCCCATCCGGCGCCACGAAGACCTGCGTCTTGGAACGCAAGCGTCGGAAGGAGATCGAATGGATGATCCGGTCGCGGTCGCGCTGGAATTCGCTGCGCGGACCGCGCGCACCGTCGCGATCTTCGGCAAACTCGCGTCCGCGCGAAGCGGCGGGATCGGCAGCGTAAGGGGCTCTTTCCATGCGGGAGAGAGGCTTAGGTCAGGCGATTCATGCCGACAACGTGAACGAATAGCGAACCTGCCGGCTTTTCGTCAGAACGCTCGCTGCGAGCGGGCAAAGTAAAGGGCCGCGCGTCCTGAAACGCGCGGCCCTTCGTAACTGCGACCCAAAGGGGCTTAGTTGATACCGATGGTATCAGCGTTTCCGTCCGGATCGCCGTTTACCGTACCACCGCTACGGATCGCGCCGAGCAGCAGGAGGCCTGCGGCGTGGGGGCTGGCCATCGAGGTGCCCGAAAGCGTCGCGTAGCCGCCACCCTTGTAGGTCGACAGAATGCCCGAGCCAGGCTCAGCATAATCGACCGGCGGGTTGCCGTAGTTGGAGAAGCTCGACCAGTTGTCGCCCTGCGCGAACGAGCTGATCGTGTAGATGTTCGGATGGTTGGCCGATGCAGGCGACTTGGTGGTCGCGCTAGTGCTTTCGTTACCGGCGGCAAGCGCGAAGCGCAGGCCGGTCTGGGCAGCAGCGATCACAGCGTCGTTCAGCGCCTGACTGAAACCGCCACCGAGCGACATGTTCGCCACGTCGTTCGAGTTGGCGATCTGTGCGGCATACTCGATGCCCGCGATCACGCCGCTCGTCGAACCCGAACCACGACGATCGAGGACCTTGATACCGATGACTTCGACGCCCGGTGCAATACCGATCACACCGATATTGTTGTCGATTGCAGCGATGGTGCCGGCAACGTGCGTGCCGTGGCCATTGCCGTCGTCGGCGTTCTTGTCGCGGGTGAAGTTGACCGAGAGGCCGACGTTCACGTTGAGATCGGGATGGTCGAGATCGACGCCGCTATCGAGGACGAGCGCACGGCCGGTCGCACCGGTCTGTCCGCCGCCGACACGGGTGATGCCCCAAGGCGTGGTCTGCGAAGGCTGGCTGCCGCCATCATCGCCGCCACCACCGCCGGGGCCCTTGCCCGGAGGCGGAGCCGAGGTGGTGTAGACCTGGTCCTGTTCGCAATATGCGATGCGCGGGTTCTTCGCCTGCATGTTGGCGACGCCCTGAGCCGATGCGTTCACGGCGAAGCCGCGGATCGTACGCTCGTAGGTGAACTTGACGTTGCCACCGGCAGCGCGTGCCGAACGGTTGGCTTCCGCCTTGACCGAACCCTGGCCCACAAGGCCGGGGTTGAACACGCAGACGTACTGATTTTCGATCTTCTGTGCAGCGGCAGGCGTGGCGACAGTTGCTCCCGCAAGCGCAACGAGGCTTACGGCCGCGAGGCGACCCATATTCAATTTCATATTTGCAGTCCCTTCCCAGAGAATTGAGGACTGGGAACATGCCGCTCAGGATTGGGGACGCAACCGCGTTAAGACTCTTTTTCGTCGGAAACTTTCAGACCGTCACCCAAATGTCGCAATTATACAACGTAGGTTGCAATCCGAGATTGACTTATGTTGCTTCGAGCATCCAATCGGCCGCTGCACGGCAATGGATGTCGGTGGAATCGAACACGGGGAGGACGTTTGCGTCCGTGTCGACCACCAGCTCGAGTTCGGTGCAG
This sequence comes from Erythrobacter sp., assembly GCA_013001165.1. Lineage (GTDB taxonomy): Bacteria > Pseudomonadota > Alphaproteobacteria > Sphingomonadales > Sphingomonadaceae > Qipengyuania. The sequence goes on along the minus strand of JABDNC010000246.1, from coordinate 13,970 downwards.
GCGAGGACGATCGCTTTTGCGCCCTCTTTTTCCTTCATCGTGATGATGGTCTTCAATGCGCGCTCCGCATCGCGGGTCACGCGGCCGAGCATCAGTTCCTTGTAGATGATGCCATCGACCAGCTCGACGTCCTGCGGATCGGGTGCAAGCAGGTCGACACCGTAGGACACGAGGCGCTGGCGGTAGAAGCCTTCTGTCATGATGTAGCGCGTGCCGAGCAAAGCGGCGTTATCGCATTTGGCTTCCTGCATGGCCTTACCCACACTGTCGGCAATGTGGAGGACAGGGATCGAGATCGCCTCTGCCACCCGGTCATAGCATTTGTGCATCGTATTGGCCGCGATCACGAGGCCTTCCGCACCGGCCGATTCCAGCCTGCGCGCGCTGTCGACGAGGATGCTGGCGACTTCGTCCCAGTTGTCTGACTGCTTGGCCTGGTAGATTCGCGAATAGTCGAGGCTTTCGATGAGCATGGGCGCGCTGGCCATCGGCTGGCCACGCTTTTGCACCTGACGATTAATCCGCTCGTAGAACGCGCGGGTGGAAATCCAGCTCATTCCCCCAATGAGGCCCAATGTGCGCAACTGCGTCCGTCCTTCCTGTCAGCGGGAGCGCAGTCCGATCGCGGCCCCTTAGGTTCAAGGGGTTAGAACGGCCTCGGCAGACGGCAGTTCCATCGATTGTTCGATAGGAGCCATGCGCATCTCCGAAAGCCAGACCATCAGGTCGGTCGCGCTACGCTCGGGCGCTTCCTCCATCGGGATGTGGCCGATGCCGTCATAGGCGACAAGCGTCGCATCGGGCAGGTGATCCATGTACCAGCCCGCCGCCTCGAACGGGATCAGCGCGTCCTCCTTGCCCCACATGACCATTGTCGGAACCCTGATTCCCGATATCTCCTGCTCTTCGAAACCGCTGCGCGGTGTGGAGAAGCGCTTGCGGGTGGCCGAGCGGTTGCCCGGATAGCGCGCCATTTCCCAATAGCGGTCGACCGCTTCGTCGGTAACGACGTCCTGGTTGCTCACGCTTTGCGACAAGCTCTTCTCGACCAGTGAACGCGGGAGGAGCTGGCTCATAATGTCGCCGACCACCGGCAATCCGGCCAGCTTGAAGGCGATATTGCCGCCACCTTCGCGCCGGATCGGCGCTCCCGCTGCATCGACCAGCACCAGCGCATCGAGCCGTCCGGGGTTTTCGATCGCGTAGCCAGCTGCGATCCAGCCGCCCATCGAATTGCCGGCAAGGGTGAAGGTTCGGATGCCGAGGGCGTCTGCGACGGCATCGACATCGGCCGTGAAGCCCTGGAGCGAGTAATCGTCATCGCGCGCCGGACCGGTCAGGCCGTGACCGCGCTGGTCGTAGCGCACAATGCGGTAATCATCGCGCAGCAGCTCGGTCCATTCCTGCCAGGTATGCAAGTCGGCATTCGAGCCGTGCAGCAGCATGATAACCGGCGCATCGCGCGGCCCCTCGTCGCGCACGTGGAATTCACGGCCATCAGCAAGCTCGACGAATTGTGATGGCTCACCTGCGTATTTGGCGCGCATTTCCGCAGGGTCAGTATCGGGCACGCGGAATGCGAAGAAGGCGATGACAAGCACCGCAGCCAGAATACCCAGAATTCGCCAGACCCATTTCATCGCCCGTCTCCCGCAAAGCGTTTCCGACAGGATGGAACACATGGAACACGGTTCAAAGCGAAAAAATCCACGCCCGCGGCTGAAGCCACAAATGCGTTCGGACCAACCGGTTTGCGAGGATATGGAAAGGTCACGGGCCGGAGTTAGCAAGCCCGGCTCACTGTAGGAAAGTCAGCGCGGCTCCATGCCCGCGATCCACTTGCGAACCGCCTCGACACCTTCTTCATCGACTGTGGCCTTGCCGAGTTCGGGCATCGCCACGCCGGGCTCGTTCACGATCATCCGATGCAGGAGGATCGAGGCATCGGGATCGCCCGGCACGACATCGAACAACAGGTTCCCTGCCCCGCGTCCGGCGGCGGTCGGCCGCTTCATGATGCCGAGCGCCCTCGCGTCATCTTGTTCCCAGCGCAGGTCGAGGCCGCTGTTCGAGGCGGTTGCACCCGGGCGATGGCAATGCGCGCAATTGACGTCGAGATAGGCACGCGCGGCATCCTCCACGCTGGACTTTCCGCGATGCTCCCACAAGGGCAGCCGGTCGGCACCCTGTGGCATCCGGTCGATGTGCCCTGCCGCGACCATCTGTTCGAGCCAGTCACCCGACAGGTTGCGCGCCTTCGGCCCGATGGGCACCACCTCACGATCGAGGCCGTGGCATTCCTTGCACTGGTTCTTGTTCGGCACGCGGTAACTGATGGCCTCGCCGCGCGGCGTGGTCAGGTCGATGCGTGCGCCTGCGACGGCAAGCCGGGCATCGGTTTGCTCCTCGTTCCAGAGATAGGGGAGCGCCAGCCACCCGTCCGCACGGTGAAGCAGCACGCGCGTTTCGATAAGCCGCCGGTCCTTGCCCTCGCCGAAAGCGAAGGTCTTGATCAGCGCGCTGCCGACCGGAATGTCGAGCAGCCCCTCGCCACTGGCAGAAATCTGCGCGCCTGCAGGACGGTAGATAAACCGAAATTTGTCGGCACCGTCCGAGTAGAGCGGTGTGTTCAACCTGTAGGGATGAACCTCGGGCACAGGCTCTTGCGCGGGCGCGTCAGCAAAAAAGCCATAGTCGGACAGCAGCCTCGGCAGGCCGCCGTCCATAATCGCTGCATCATTCACATACTGCTCGGGCGGCGGTGTCGCTCGGGCGATGACCGTCCCGGCAAGGAGCAGGCTGGCGGCCAGCAGGGAGGCAGTCCCGAACTTCATCGGCTGAGGCGCGCCTCCAGCTCTGCCGGTGCGCCGATGCCGGTTCGGTCGAATTCAGCTTCCGGTGCAGGTGCAGCAAGCGGGGCAGGCTGCGCTGCGCCAAGTCCTTTGCCCTGTTCGGTCAGGTTGAGCGACCAGCCGGGCGCATCGCCGGTGACATAGAGGCTGCCGAGACCATCCCACATGACCGGTGGCAGCTCGCCGCCGAAGGCTGCCTTGAGCATCTCGCCACCTTCCAGCTGCGGATCGTAGCCGCCGCCGTCGAAAGTGTTCTGGCCCACGACCACGCCGCGCGGCAGCGGATTGTAGCGTTCGTCGTCATAGGGCTGGACGTAGGCGATCACCATGACCGGAGCGGTCGGGTTGCCGGACAGGATGTTGTTCTCGATCAGCACGTCCTCGTTCGCCATCACCATGATGCCCGTGCCACGGCGCACGCCGGCGACGATATTGCCCGGAGGCGCGAAATTGGCCGTATCGTTGGCGACCACGAGATTGTTCGCGACGATCACATTACCGCCGCCCATCACGGGCAAATCGGGCAGGTCGAACACGAGGATGCCGCCCGTGTTGCGGGTGGCGATATTGTGCTCGACAAGTGCGTTGCGGCTGTTCTCGATCTCGATCCCGGCGACATTCGCCTCGGCAATCGAATTGCGCACGGTGATCCGGTCGGACTGGCCGACATAGATGCCCGCATCGCTGGCACCGGTGACCTTAACTCCGTCGACCAGCACGCCGGTGCTTTCGACCGGATAGATCGCATAGGCCCCGTTTTCGGGATGCGGTCCGCGCGTCCAGGTCACGCGGATGCGGTAATAGACGATGTTGTCCGCGCCCTTGGACTTGATGCCGTCGCCCTTGGGGTTCTCCATCGCGAAATCGCGCAGCGTGACATTGTCCGATGTGACCAGCAGTCCCTCGCCCGCGCCTGCCTGCGTGGTGAAGTCTAGGACGGTGCCGTCCATGCCTGCGCCGCGCACGGTGACGCCGTCGACATCGAGGCTGAGGCCATCGGTCAGCTCGTAGCGCCCCGCCGCCAGCACGATCTCGTCGCCCGGTTCGGCCAGGATTAACGCCTCCTGCAGGCGCTCCTGAGCTCCCTCGCCCGGCGCGACCGAATGAATTTCGGCCAGCGCCGGTGCGGCGCTGGCAAGCAGCATGGCGGAAATCGCGGTACGGATCATGTGTCTCTCCCTCTCGGAGAGACATGATGCCGCAGCGCGGCGCGATTGCAAGAGCGGGCTAGCCCGCAGAGAAGGCGCAGATCGCGGCGGAGGACCCGACTACCTCGATGATCTCCGCATCCTCGACCGTGCGGAGGCGTTCGAGGAATTCGACCGTGCTGGTCGGCAGGCCTGCCTCCTTCTCGCGTACGCGCATGCGTTCCAGCTCACGCAGTTGGCCGATCGTAAGGCGTTCGGAAAGGCGTGTACCCATGCAGGCGGCGACCGGCTGGGGCACACCGCGTTCGACCAGCGCAGCCTCGATCCGTCCAGCGGTGACCCGCTCGAAGCCGCCGAAATAGCCCCACAGCCCGACGCCGACGAGCGCCAGCACGACGAGGATGATCAGAGTCTTGCGCATGGCCTAGTCGAGCGCCTTCACGATTTCCTCGACCATCTTCTTCGCATCGGAAAGCAGCATCATGGTCTGGTCCATGTAGAAGACGTCGTTGTCGACGCCGGCATAGCCGACACCGCCCATCGAGCGCTTAATGAAGAAGACCTGCTTGGCCTTGTCCACGTCGAACACGGGCATACCGTATATCGGCGACGACTTGTCGGTCTTGGCCGCCGGGTTCACCACGTCGTTCGCGCCGATGATGAAAGCAACATCGGCCTGCGCGAACTCGCTATTGATGTCTTCCAGTTCGAACACGTTCTCGTAAGGCACGCTGGCCTCGGCGAGCAGCACATTCATGTGGCCCGGCATACGTCCGGCAACCGGGTGGATGGCGTATTTCACCTCGACGCCCTTTTCCTCCAGCAAATCGGCCATCTCGCGCAGGGCATGCTGCGCCTGCGCCACCGCCATGCCATAGCCCGGGATGATGATGACCTTCTCGGCCTGTTCGAGCATGAAGGCCGCATCGGCTGCGCTGCCCTGCTTGTAGGGGCGCAGCTCCTTCGCCTCGCCCCCGCCTGCGCTGGCATCGGCACCAAAGCCGCCCGCGATCACGGAGATGAAGCTGCGGTTCATTGCGCGGCACATGATGTAGCTCAGGATCGCGCCCGAAGAGCCGACCAGCGCACCGGTGATGATCATCGCCGTATTGCCCAGCGTGAAGCCCATCGCTGCGGCTGCCCAGCCCGAATAACTGTTCAGCATCGAGACCACGACCGGCATGTCCGCCCCGCCGATATGTATGATCAGCAGGAAGCCGATCAGTAAGGCGAGCACGGTAAGCGCCACGATCAGCGGCATGGTTTCGGTAGGTCCGGCCATGGCGAAGAGTGCGGTCAGCACGATGATCGCCGCCAGCGTGCCGAGATTGATGACATGGCGCGCAGGCAGGAGGATCGGCGAACCGCTCATCCGCCCCGAAAGCTTGGCAAAGGCGATGACCGAGCCCGAGAAGGTAATCGCTCCGATGGCGATGCCGAGACCCATTTCGATCTTAGAAACCGCGCCGATCTGCATGGGCAGGCTGTAGTCCGTGCCGATCGTGTCCATCGGGACCAGCAGGCCAAAAGCTCCCGGATTGAGATAGGCTGCCCAGCCCACCAGCACCGCGGCAAGGCCAACGAGCGAGTGAAAGGCCGCGACCAGCTCGGGCATGGCGGTCATGGCAATGCGGCGAGCGATGGTCACGCCGATGATCGCGCCGATGGCGATGGCGATGAGGATTTCGAGACCGGAAGCCCAGTCGATTGCAAATTCATAACAAGCATTCAGATCAGCTGGGCCGATGACGTCATTGCAGCCGACCTTTTGCGTAGGTCGGTGAACAAGCAGTGTCGTCACGACGGCAATAGCCATGCCGATCATGCCGAAACGATTGCCTGCCCGGCTCGTCGCAGGCGACGACAGGCCGCGCAGTGCGAGGATGAAGAACACGCCCGAAACGAGATAGGCGAGCGCCACCCACGGATTTACGGCTTCGCCCGTCGCGGCATGGGCAGGCGCGGCCAGCAATGCGAAAGGCGCAGCAAGGAGAAGGCGACGCATCACTTCTTCTCCTTCTTCTTGTACATGGCGAGCATTCTCGCCGTCACCGCGAACCCGCCGAAGATGTTCACACTGGCGAGCACGATACCGAGCAGCCCCAGCCACTTGGCCGCCGGCACACTCGCCGCCGCCGCCGCGATCAGCGCGCCGACGATGATCACGGAAGAAATCGCATTGGTCACCGCCATCAGCGGCGTGTGCAGCGCGGGCGTGACCGACCAGACCACGTAATAGCCGACGAAGCACGCCAGCACGAAGATCGACAGGATCGAAATGAAGTCCATGTGTGGCCCCTCCCCGGGTCCGGATTATTTTGCTGCCAGCCTCTCGTTCACGACCTTGCCGCGATGCGTGAGGCGAACGGCATCGCCGATTTCCTCGTCGAGCACGGGCTTGCCCGCCTCCTGGTCCCAGAAGGCGGACAGGAAATTGTAGAGGTTGCGCGCGAACAGCGCCGATGCGTCGGCAGCGAGATGTGCCGAGGTGTTTGAAAAGCCGATGATCTTCACGCCGTGCTTCACGACGGTCTCATCCGGCTTCGAGCCCTCGACATTTCCGCCATGGGCGACCGCGAGGTCGAAGATCACGCTGCCGGGTTTCATGGTGGCGATCTGCGCGTCCGAAATCAGGCGCGGTGCAGGCCGACCCGGGATCAGCGCAGTGGTGATGACAATGTCCTGCTTGGCGATGTGCGAGCTCACCAGTTCGGCCTGCGCCTTCTGGTATTCCTCGCTCATCTCGGTGGCATAGCCGCCCGAACCTTCGCCCTCGATACCTTCAACGCTTTCGACGAAGACGGGCTTCGCGCCGAGCGACATGATCTGCTCTTTCGTGGCCGAGCGCACGTCGGTCGCGCTGACCTGCGCGCCGAGGCGCTTGGCCGTCGCGATCGCCTGGAGGCCTGCAACGCCCACGCCCATGACGAAGAACTTGGCCGCCTGAACGGTGCCGGCCGCGGTCATCATCATCGGGAAGGCGCGTCCATATTCGTTCGCGCTGGAGATCACGGCCTTGTAACCCGCGAGGTTCGACTGGCTGGAAAGCACGTCCATGCTCTGCGCACGCGTGATGCGCGGCATGAATTCCATGCTCAATGCCTCGAAGCCGCCTTTGGCATAGGCTTCAATCAGATCGCTGTTGCGGAAAGGATCGAACGTGGCCGCGACCCATGCGCCCGGTTTCGCTCCGGCCAGCGTCATGACGTCAGGCGCCTGTACGCCCAGAACGATGTCCGCACCCTCGACAGCCTTGGAACCGGTGACGACTTCGGCACCGGCCTCCCTGTAAGCTTCGTCGGGAATCGAGGCCGTCAGCCCCGCGCCTTCCTCGACTGCGACCGTGGCACCCAATGCGGCGAACTTCTTCGCCGTTTCAGGTGTCAGCGCGACCCGGGTTTCCCCGGGCGCGCGCTCCTTGAGCACCGCGATCCGCATGCGCGGGCCGCTCAGTTAGAAATCAGGACGACGACTACGGCCGTGATGATCGCCAGCAGGGGCACCGCCCACTTGAGCATGTCGATAAAGGAAGCGTAGGTTTTCTCGTGCGCTTTCTTGTCGTTTGCGGAATCCATCGGATCTAACCCTCTTTGTTCGTGTAGTTGCGGCAGGGTTTATCGCGCACTTCGCTTGGCGACAAGTGGGGCGCCCTTGCGATGCCCGACAAGACGCGGTGACAGCCTTAATCCGCCCTTTACCCCTTTTCGCTACACCCATGCCGACGAAACGCGTGCATTTTGCAGCGCGGCCTAGGGCGAGAACGATTATGGCGACCGAAGAAACTCGTGTCCTGCTGCTGATCGACGACGAACCGGCGCAGAGCCGGATCGTTTCGACGCTGGCTGCGCGCGAGGGGTGGCGCTCGCTGACGGTGCAAAGCTGCGAGGCCGCGCTCGAGGCGCTCGCAGGTCCCGAAGGCCACGAGATCGACGCTGTCCTGCTCGACCAGCGGGTGGCAGGCGATGCGGCCTGCGATTTCATTCGCGGCATCAAGGCGGAACGCGCTGAAATCGCCGTTCTCATGCTCACCGCCAGCACGTCGCCGCTGCTTGCTGTGGAAGCGATGCGCGCCGGGGCGCTCGATTACCTGATCAAGCCGGTTGCGCCCGAACGCCTGCTCAGCGCCCTGCGCACCGCTTCGCGCGTGCAGACGCCGCGCGACGAGCTGCAGCCGCTGGCCGAGAAGCTTCCCTCGGTGCTCGAATTCGATGCGATGGTCGGCACCGACACCCATTTCCGGACCGCACTCGCCAAGGCTGCGACTGCTGCACGCGGGCACGGCCATGTGTTGGTCGAGGGCGAAAGCGGGACCGGCAAGGAAATGCTTCTGCGGGCAATCCAGCACGCCTCCACGCGCTCGAAAGCGCCGACCCAGCTGGTCAATTGCGCAGGCATGGCCGTGCAGACATTGGAATCGCTGCTTTTCGGTCACGAGAAAGGTGCCTTCGCGGGCGCCTTCAACCGGCAGGAAGGCTACTTCCAGCAGTGCGACGGCGGAACGATCCTGCTCGACGAGATCGACCAGGTCGATCCTGTCATCCAGGACCGGCTTGCCGACATCCTCGAGACCGGCATCGTGCGGCCGACCGGCGCTGCGCACGGCTTCAAGATCGACATTCGCGTACTTGCCGCGAGCGACATGCCGCTCGCGAAGGAGGTCGATGAAGGCCGGTTCTCCAAGGCTCTCTACGAAAAACTTTCCGATACGCGCATCGTCCTCCCGCCGCTGCGCGAACGGGCTGGCGATATCCCCGGGCTGACCCGCTATTTCCTCGCCAAGATCGGCGAGCTCGAAGGCTTTTCGCATCATTCGATCGCCGACAGCGGCCTCTCGCTGCTCGAAGCCTTCGACTGGCCAGGCAATGTCCGCCAGCTACAGACCGTGCTGTTCCGCGCCTGCGTGCACGAACAGCGCGAGGCGCTGACGGCACACAGTTTCCCGCACCTTTCCGAACTGCTCGGCGATGCCGACCGCGGCGAAAGCCGGGCGCGCGGCCTTGGCGTTCTGCTCTATCAGGATGACGGAAACCTGCGTGCACTCGAAGAAATCGAGGCCGACATCATCCGCCTCGCCATCGGGCATTACCAAGGCAAGATGACCGAAGTTGCCCGCCGTCTCGGCATCGGGCGCTCGACGCTTTATCGCAAGCTTTCGGACCTAGGGATCGACAACGCAGCCTGACATGGTTTCCTTCATTTCCAGACTCGGTTTCCGGCTTGGCGTCATTGCTGCGCTGGCCCTCACAATTTTCACGGTCGGCAAGATCGCCGATATTGTGAGCCCGCCCGAAGCGGTGGCAAACGAACAGATCCCGCTCGTTACGGGCGGGCTGGCCGCACCGCTCAGCGATCCGACCATGGCACGCGCACTTGCACAGCTTCGCAACTCGGGGAGCCTTGGTAGCGGCCCCTTCCCCGGCGCGAAACTCACGTTCCCCTCGCCGACCGGTCCGGTAACGCTGACACCCGACGATCTCACCCTGCTCAACGCGCGCTACCGCGAAATGCGCCGCGAGACTGCGGAAGCAGGAGGAGAATACGCCCAGCTGCGCGAAGATCTGCGCCGGGAACAGCTCGCCAACGATGGCTGGGGCGAAAGCAGCTACTGACCCTCCCTCGCTGGACAAACAGGCAGGGTCGAACTAACCCCGCCATCTCAATCGGGAGTACCTCAGGTGAACTAAGGCCACCGCCGCGGCGGATATGATAGACAAGCGGGGCTATGCGCTCCGATCTGCCTCACCTGATTATTCCGAAAGACTTCTCATGCAAAAACTGAACGACACGCTCTGCGTCGTAACCGGCGGAGCACGCGGCATCGGCAAGGCCGTGTGCGCAGCCTTCATCGATGAAGGCGCCGAGGTCATCCTGACCGACATCGACGAGGACGAAGGTACGAGGGCGGCCGAAGAGCTTGGCTGCACCTTCCACCGGCTCGACGTGGCGAACGAAGCCGACTGGGACGCCTTTGCCTCGGCCTATCCGGTGATCGATGTGCTGGTGAACAATGCCGGCATCACCGGCTTCGAGGACGGGCCCGCTCCTCACGACCCCGAGAATGCGAGCCTGGAGGAATGGCACCGCGTTCACGCCGTCAACACCGACGGGTGTTTCCTCGGCTGCCGCTATGCCCTGCGCGCGATGAAGGCCCAAGCGAGTTCGGGGGGGACGGGTTCGATCATCAACATGTCCTCGCGCTCCGGCCTCGTCGGCATCCCCGGCGCGGCAGCCTATGCGGCGAGCAAGGCGGCGATGCGCAACCATTCGAAATCGGTGGCGCTCTATGCCGCGCAGAACGGCTGGGCGATCCGCTGCAATTCGATCCACCCGGCCGCGATCCTGACCGACATCTGGGAGCCGATGCTGGGCGGCGGGCCGGACCGCGATGCCAAGATGGCCGCGCTGGTGGCTGACACGCCCTTGAAGCGTTTCGGTACGGTCGAAGAGGTCGCCGCGCTGTGCGTCTACCTCGCGTCGCCGGAGAGCGGGTACATGACCGGCGCCGAGCTGACACTCGACGGCGGCTTGCTGGCGGGCAGCGCAGCCTCGCCCGGATCCTAACCCGGCAAGTCCCCGAAATCGGTCAGCGCCGCATCGCGAAGCCCGCGCCAGACATTGCGGGCCTGCACGGTTTCGGGGACGTCGTGGACGCGCAGCAGCTGCACGCCCGCATCCATTGCCCGCATGGCAAGCGCAATGCTGCCGCCGAGGCGCTGGTCTGCGCCCTCTTCCTTGCTCAGCGCTCCGATCATTCGCTTGCGGCTCATGCCGAGCAGCAGCGGGTGTCCGAGTGCGTGAAAGACCGGCAGCGCGTTCACCAGCGCAAGATTGTCGGCAAGGCTCTTGCCGAAACCGATGCCCGGATCGAGCACTATGCGGCTCGCGACGATCCCGGCCTCCAGCGCCTGGTCGCGGCGTTTGCGTAGCTCGTCGAAGACATCGAACACGACATTGGAATATTCGCCGCCCTCGTGAAGGTCGTCGCCCTCGCCAGGCGCATGCATCAGCACCACGGGGCATCCGCGCGCGGCCACCACTTCGGGGCTGCGTGGGTCGTGCGTCAGGCCTGACACGTCATTGACAAGCGTAGCGCCCGCATCGAGCGCGGCTTCCATCACCGCCGCCTTGCGCGTGTCGATGCTGACCGCTGCGCCCATGCCTGCACACATTTCGACCGCGGGGACGACCCGCTCGATCTCGTCGCCCTCCCAGACGGGCTTGGCGCCGGGGCGCGTGCTTTCGCCGCCGATATCGATGATCGAGGCGCCCGCCTCCACCATGCTGGCAGCCTGTTCGCGCTGCACTTCGGGCTTGTCCATGAACTCGCCGCCGTCGGAGAAGCTGTCGGGCGTGACGTTGAGGATGCCCATTACTTGCGGCTGGTCGAGCCGAACGGTGCGACTGCCCAATTCGAGCGGCGGATGCGCGAGCGTGAGGTTCGACCACTGCTGTTCTGCATCGGCCGCCACCTCTTCGGGAAGCTTCGCCATCACATCGTCCACCGTATCGGGCGCAGCGAGCCAGCGTTCCGCAATTTCGCCGTCACGCCGCAGGATCACGGCGAAGCGGCTGGCATAGACCATCCCGCCGGCCAGCCGGATGGCATTGCCGTGTTCGGATTGCGGACCGGGCACGAGGCCGATGGGGCGGATGTAAACGCGATCAGTCATGGTCCCACAGCCCTAGCGCATTGCAGGCAGGATGGAACACCGGGCATTCGACCCGGAAACGAAAAAGGCGGACGCACCGCGATCGGTACGCCCGCCCATTCCTGTGATCGGATCGGATCGATCAGTCGCCGAAGGTGAAGCGCACACCTGCGGTGATGATCGACTGCTGGCTTTCCACCTCGAGGTTCGCGGGGAGCAGGTTCAGTTCGATGCGTGGATCGTCGAAAGTGTCGCGGTAAGTGTACTGCGCGAAGATGTCGAAACCGTCGGACACTTCATAGCTGGCACCGGCCATCAGCTGGTAGCCGAAGCTGCCATCGCTATCGTCGGCAACATCCACGCCCGAGGGCTGGAAGTTCACGTCGGTCCACTGGTAGCCGAGGCCGCCGCCGACATAGGGTTTGATGGTCGCGTCTTCCCCGCCGATGTCATAGTAGATGTTGGCGAAGATGCCGGTGTTCGAGACATCGCCCTGGCCGTCGGCAATGACAGCGCCAACGGTCGGGTTAGCCGGATCGGCTGAGCCGCGTGTCAGGATCGCCACGTCCACACTGTCGATTACCGTACCACCAGCGGCGAGGCCGAAGTGGGTGTCGACATCATATTCGTTATAGAAGACCTGGGCTTCTAAGCGGAGGCCGTTTTCGAGCGCATAGCCGACCTGGCCGCTCGCTTCGAAACCATTGTCGAATTCGGTCGTCCAATCGACGCTGGTCCCTGCCGGAATTTCGCCGAAGTCGGCGGTTGCCGGGATGGTTGCGGTGGTTTCGCCCGAGTTGTCGGAATCGCTGGGCAGCGCGATGCCGCCGCTGAAGCCGATATAGGTGCCTTCCGCCTGGGCGGCAGCGGGAATTGCAAGCAGCGCGCTGGCTGCAACAGTTGCATAAAGCTTTTTCACTTGTCTTTCCTCACTTTGGCGCGCCGAAGCGCATTCGGTGAGGCAAAGAAGCAAAGGCGGTCCGGTTCCGGTGAAGTCGCGGGAACCTGTTGCCATTCGGCACTTATGCGGACGAACCGCGAGAAAAGCGCGATAATCGGGCCCGGAGGCCCGGTTCGGGGCTCAGTCCTCAACCGCTAGCAGGTACAATTGGCGCGCGGCGTCGATGGGCTTCACTTCGCCTTCGATCTCATAGTGCCAGAAGGTCCAGCCGTTGCAGCTGGGTGCGCCCTGCAGCTCCTTGCCGAGGCCGTGGATGCTGCCGGTCTGCTTCTCGTGTGACAGCGATCCGTCGGCCCTTACGGTGGCGATCCAGCGGCGTTTCTTGTCGAAGAGCTGTGTGCCGGGCTTGATGAAGCCACCTTCGACCAGTGCGCCGAAGGCCACCTTGGGGGCGCTGCGGCCCGCCTGCATCGTGGTGAGCGCGCTTTCGTCGAGCGGGAGTTCCTTTTCGATCCGCTTGAGGGCGGCGTTGCGATAGACGCCTTCACGCTCGCAGCCGATCCATTCGCGGCCGAGGCGCTTTGCCACCGCTCCGGTGGTGCCGGTACCGAAGAAGGGATCGAGCACTACGTCGCCCTTCTCCGTAGTCGAGAGTAGCACGCGATAGAGCAGGCTTTCGGGTTTCTGCGTCGGGTGGACCTTGGTCCCGCCCTCTTTCAGGCGTTCCGCGCCGTTGCAGATCGGCAGGACCCAGTCGCTGCGCATCTGGAGCTCGTCGTTAAGCGTCTTCATCGCGCGGTAGTTGAAATGGTACTTCGCCTTCTCGCCCTGGCTGCACCACAGCAGCGTCTCATGCGCGTTGGTGAAGCGGGTGCCGCGGAAGTTGGGCATGGGGTTCGACTTGCGCCAGACGATGTCGTTGAGGATCCAGAAGCCCAGATCCTGCAGGATAGCGCCGACGCGATAGATGTTGTGATAGCTGCCGATCACCCACAGAGCGCCGTCGGGCTTGAGGATACGCTTGGCCTCGGTCAGCCAGTCGCGGGTGAAATCGTCATAGATCTTGAAGCTGTCGAACTGGTCCCAGTGATCGGTCACAGCATCGACATGGCTGCCGTCAGGCCGGTTGAGATCGCCGCCGAGCTGGAGGTTGTAAGGCGGGTCGGCAAAGACGAGGTCGATCGAACCGCTGGGGATCGAACGCATGGCTTCCACACAGTCGCCATCGAGGATCTGCCCCAGAGGCAGCTCCACCGACATCTGCTTCGGTTTCGCCTTCGCAGCCGGTTTGGCGCGCGTTTTCGTGGTCTCCAGGACCGCCATGTGTATTCCCCTGTCCGTAGTTATCCACAGGGTGAGTCCAAAGGGACTCCCAGTCAAGACAGTTGTTTAGCAAGCAGTCCTAAAGATGGTGTTAACC
>JABDNC010000240.1 GCA_013001165.1 Erythrobacter sp. | reverse complement strand
GCGGACCATCATCCTTACCCCTCGTGACCAGCTGGAAACGGTCGAGGCAGAGATGCTCTCCGAAGAAGTCACAGGAGGGAAGGTTTCCGGCACCGGTGGAATGGCCGCGCTTATGGGCGCTCCATTGCGAGAAGCGCGTGAGAGCTTCGAACGCGAATACCTCGCGATCCAGATCCGCCGCTTCTCAGGCAATATCTCCAAGACGGCGAGTTTCATCGGAATGGAGCGGTCGGCCCTGCACCGGAAGCTGAAACTACTCGGAATGGCCGAACGAAAAGGCAGCGAGCGCAAGTAACGCGACAAGATAGGCCGCAAGCCCGTCACATTTATTTTATTGCTAACAAGTGTCTTACACGGCACATTGCGTTTCAAATCCGGATGGAAATCTGGTTCCCGGACGCGGTGGTGGCGTCCAGATCGTCGTCCGGAACCGGGGCGGCCAACAACAGGAGACACAACGATGTCTGGCGAACGCACTCTCTCGGCACGCCCGCGACCAGCGAAAGAAGCAGCCCCCAAGGGCAAGGCGCCGAGCCTGCAGGACGCATTCCTAAACCTGCTGCGCAAGGAAAAGGCGCCGGTAACGGTATTCCTCGTGAAGGGCGTGAAGCTCCAGGGCATTGTCACCTGGTTTGACAATTTCTCGATCCTGCTGCGCCGCGATGGCCAGTCGCAGCTGGTCTATAAGCATGCCGTCAGCACGATCATGCCCGGCCAGCCTATCGATGCCGGCCAGTTCGAAAGCCAGGGATCGAACGCGAAGCAGCGCCTCTTGCAAGACGTGTTCCTGGGCCGGGTCCGACAGGCAGAGGCACAGGTCACGATGTTCCTGGTCAATGGGGTCATGCTGCAAGGCAAGATTGCTGCCTATGATCTTTTCTGCATGCTGCTCGAACGCGATGGTTACGTGCAGCTCGCCTACAAGCACGCTGTATCGACGATCCAGCCTGCAACGCCGGTCGACCTGAGCGAAGACTGGGATGAGGACGACAACTGAGTTTCGACGACGACCTTCTGGGCGAGGTTTCGCGCGGTGCGCGGGCCCTCGTCATTTGCCCCGACATTCGCGGGCAAACCTATGATCTCGACGCAGACAGCCGTCTGAGCGAGGCCGAGGGGCTTGCGCTCGCCATCGGTATAGAGATCGAGGACAGCTTCGTCCTTCCGGTTCGCGAAGTACGGCCGAACCTGCTGTTCGGCGCGGGTCAGGTCGAGAACATCCGTATCGCCTGCGAGCAACACGAAGCAGAGCTAGTCGTCGTGGACGGCGCGCTAAGCCCGATCCAGCAGCGTAATCTAGAAGAAAAACTCTCGCGCAAGGTCATCGACCGGACGGGCCTCATCCTCGAAATCTTCGGGGAGCGTGCGGCGACTGCGGAAGGTCGCCTGCAGGTCGAGCTAGCACACCTCGATTATCAGCAGAGCCGGCTTGTCCGCAGTTGGACCCACCTCGAGCGCCAGCGCGGTGGCTTCGGTTTCCTTGGTGGCCCGGGTGAAACGCAGATCGAGGCCGACCGCCGGATGATCCGCCAGCGCATGGGTAGGCTGCGCAAGGAGCTTGAGCAGGTCCGCAAGACTCGCGGACTGCACCGTGAACGGCGCGAGCGGGCTCCGTGGCCGGTCGTCGCGCTAGTAGGCTATACCAATGCCGGCAAGTCTACCCTTTTCAACCGCCTCACTGGCGCTGAAGTGATGGCTGAAGACCTGCTGTTCGCAACGCTCGATCCGACGATGCGGGCCATCTCGTTACCCGGTGTCGAGAAGGCGATTTTGTCGGATACCGTTGGCTTCATCTCGGACCTACCGACACAGCTCGTCGCTGCCTTCCGCGCGACGCTTGAAGAGGTGACTGCTGCCGACGTCATTTGCCACGTCAGGGATATCTCCAATCCCTCGGCAGAAGCGCAAAAGGGTCAGGTTCTGCGCGTCTTAAAAGACCTGGAGGTAATCGACGGCGAAGATGGCGCATCCAGCATCCCTATTCTCGAAGTCTGGAATAAGTGGGATTTGCTGGACGACGAACGAGCAGCAGATCTCAAGCCGCAGGTTGAAACTAGCGACGATATCGTCCTGACATCAGCGCTGACTGGCGAAGGGGTTCCCGAGCTTCTCGAAAGGCTCGGCGACATGTTGACTGCCAAGGCTTCGGTTCAGCAATTCGAATTGCCGCTTAGCGATGGCAAGCGAATTGCATGGCTGCATGCACACGGTGAGATACTCTCCGAGGAAGATGCCGGCGAGGGCGAGGGCGGTCCGATGCGAAAGTTTGTCGTCAGGCTTAATCCGAAAGAGCTGGGCCAGTTTGAAACGCTATGACGAAGGCTCTGACTTCTCTCGGCGTTTGACTTCCAGCCACAGGGCTTCCTGCTCGATCAGGTTTCGTTCCGCGAAGTCACCCCCGGCCATTTCCTCCATCGAGCGAAACCGCCTTTCGAATTTCTCGTTGGCAGCGCGTAGAGCAGCTTCGGCATCGATCCCGTATGCTCGCACGAGGTTGACCGCCGCAAAGAGGAAGTCTCCAGCCTCCTCCTCGATTTCAAATTGAGAAGCGACTTTAAGTTCTTCAATTTCCTCGAACACTTTGGCACGTGGTCCTTCGGTATCTGGCCAGTCAAACCCATGTCGCGCGGCACGTTTTTGCAGCTTCTGGGCGCGCATCAAGGCCGGTAGTGCGCGTGCGACACCTTCAAGCGCGCTGGTCGCGCCGGCCGCGGAACGCTCGGCAGCCTTGATGTCTTCCCAGCGTTTTTCCTCCATCACGCCGTCTTCATCGCCGAAGATATGCGGATGCCTTGCTTCCATCTTGTCGGCAATCGATTTGGCAACGTCCTTGAACGCGAAATGTCCTGCTTCTTCAGCCATTTGGGCGTGAAATACGACTTGGAACAGCAAGTCGCCAAGTTCGCCGCGAAGTTCGGCCATATCCGAGCGCTCGATAGCGTCGGCGACTTCATAGGCTTCCTCGATCGTATACGGTGCGATGGTTTCGAAACTCTGAGCAGTGTCCCATTCACATCCGGAGACCGGGTCACGCAGGCGTGCCATGATGTTGAGCAAGCGGTCTAGCTGTTCGGACATGCGAGTTCGCCATTTTCGTCTGTGTAGGGGATAGGGAGCCTCCTCCGCTAAACCCTAGCGTTGGAATGATAATATATATTATGTTAAATATCAGATGGGAGGAAACCGTCAGTTCATCCCCGTCAAAGCCCTCACCAACAAAAATCCGCCCCCGATAATCAGGACCCAGATCAGCGCAATCTTGATCATTCGGTTGCCGGAAAGGCTCGGATCACGTCGCATGCCAACCAGGTACGCAACTACCAGAGCACTTGCCATAGCTGCCCACGCAATCGTCCCGCCGTCCAAATTCATACCGTCACCTCCATTCCGTCGAACCCGACGCTAACACCCGCTGGTACCTTCGCGCTGAGTGCCTTGTAGTCCATGGATTTGTCCAGATGCGTCAATACCGTCCGCTTCGCCTTGATCTTGCGAGCCAGATCCAACGACATCTCGAGATGCGCATGCGTTGGATGCGGCCGTTCCCTCAGGCAATCGACGACGAGCAGATCGCAACCCTTGAAGCATTTGACCATCGCCGGAGTGATCTCGCTGAAATCAGTGGCATATACCAGGCTCTTGCCGTCGGCTTCGAACCGGAATCCAGTGCTCTTGGCCGGCCCATGAGGCATTCTCACATGATCGAAGGAGAAACCTGCAACAAGGTGCGCTTGCTCGAGATCCTTGAGTTCGACGATCGTCGGGTATCCGAACTGGCCCTCGAAGACATAGTCGAACCTGCGCCTCAACCGCTCACAGGTCACTCGCCCAGCATAACCGGGCAGTGGATTGCTTCGATCGTATCGCATGACACGTAAGTCATCGATGCCGTGGCAATGATCGGCATGGTCGTGCGTCCAGAAGACCGCGTCGACCTTCTCGATCCCGTTGGCGAGGAGTTGCGCGCGCAAGTCGGTCGACGTGTCGACGAGGATCCGTTGCCCGGCGTCGTTCTCGACGATGATCGATACGCGTGTGCGCCGGTTTTTCGGCTCATTGGGATCGCAGCTGCCCCAGTCATTACCCACGCGCGGGACGCCCGTCGACGTACCCGAGCCAAGCATGATGAGCTTCACGAAGCCGCCTTGCTGAACAGGCTGTAAAAGTTGCGCGTCGTGTATTCGGCAAGTTCTTCGAAGGTCTCGCCACGCAGTTCGGCTATGAAGGCCGCCGTGTCGCGGACATACCCCGGCTCGCATGTTTTGCCGCGATGGGGAACAGGCGCCAGGAACGGGCTGTCGGTCTCGACCAGCAAGCGATCCTGCGGAACTGTCTTTGCTACTTCCTGCAATGCCTTGGCATTCTTGAACGTGACAATGCCGGATAGCGAGATCGATAGTCCGAGATCGAGCACCGCACGGCCAAATTCTTCCGACGCAGTGAAGCAATGGATCAGCGCGGGAAACGCGCCCTTGTCCATCTCCTTTGCAAGGATGGCCAGAGTATCCTGCTCCGCATCGCGCGTGTGGATGATCACCGGCAGACCGGTTTCGCGCGCGACATCGATATGCATGCGAAACAAGCGCTGCTGCTCGGCACGGTCGGAATGATCGTAATAATAGTCGAGCCCGGTTTCGCCAATGCCGATCACCCGGGGATCGCGTGTGGCTTCAAGCAATTCCTTACGCGTCAGGTCGGGATGATCGTCGGCATTGTGAGGATGGATGCCGACGCTCGCCCAGACATCGGGCTTGGCGTTGGCCGTGCCGACGACCTGGTCCCACTCCGCGCGCTTTGTCGAGATATTGAGGAAGGCCCCCACCCCTGCCCCGCGTGCGCGGTCGAGCACGTCGGACTGGCTTTCTACCAACCCCTCGTATTCGAGATGGCAGTGGCTATCGACCAGCATCAGGCGGCCTCTTCTTCCGGCATTTCGAGGCGTGGGAAGGC
>JABDNC010000263.1 GCA_013001165.1 Erythrobacter sp. | reverse complement strand
CGAGTGCATCGCGGGCCTCTGCGGTAAGGGGGAGCGGGCCTTCGAGTTTTTCCGCCCGGTCGAGTAATTCGCCGAGAGCATCGTGGTCGAGCCGCTGGAGGATTAGCACCTGCGCTCGACTGAGGAGTGCGGCATTGAGCGCGAAACTGGGATTTTCCGTGGTCGCGCCTACCAGTGTCACCGTCCCGCGCTCCACGAAAGGCAGGAAGCCGTCCTGCTGTGCGCGGTTGAAGCGATGGATTTCGTCCACGAACAACAAAGTGCGCTGGCCGGCTTCGGCGGCCTTGTCGGCAGCAGCGAAGGCCTTCTTCAGGTCGGCGACGCCGCTGAACACCGCGCTCACGCTTTCGAAACGCATACCCACGCTGTCCGCAAGCAGGCGGGCAATCGTGGTCTTGCCCGTGCCCGGCGGTCCCCAAAGGATCATGCTCGACAGGCGCCCTGCGGCCACCATGCGCCCGATCGCTCCCTCGGGGCCGGTCAGGTGATCCTGCCCGATGACCTCTGCAAGGGTTTCTGGGCGCAGGCGATCGGCGAGCGGTGCGTCTTCGCGCACGGCCTCGCGCTTGGGCTCCTGCGGGAGTTGGTCGGGAAAGAGTTCGGACATTGGTCGGTTCACATAGGACGTTCGCCGAGGATTTGCAGTGCCAGCTTGCACATGTCTCACTAAGATATATCTTAGAGCTATCGAAGATTGATTGAGGAGCGAGCAATGCACAAGGCTCGGAAAATTCGCAAACTGCGCAAGTTGCGCAAGATGGGCATGATGGGTGCCTGGCCCCGCATGGAAATGATGGGCGGCTGGGACGATGCGTTCGGCCCCGATGGTCCGTTCGGTCCGGGCGGGCCTTTTGGACCGGGTGGACCGTTCGGCAAACGCGGCGGAGGACGCCGCCGCCGCATGTTCGGCTCCGGTGAACTCCGGCTGGTCCTGCTCAAACTATTGGGTGACGAACCGCGCCATGGCTACGAGCTGATCAAGGCTGTCGAGGACCTGACCGGCGGCAGCTATGCGCCGAGCCCCGGCACGGTCTATCCCACGCTCTCCTTGCTCGAGGACGAGGGCGCTATTGCCCCGGCCAAGGGTGACGAGACGCGCAAGGCCTACGAGATCACCGATGCGGGCCGCGCAGAACTGGAAGAACGCGCAGACGAGGTCGAGCGGCTGATGGAGCGGCTGGCCGGCCATGGCGAACGCCGCCGTGCCTATGCCACTCCCGAGATGTTCCGCGCCGCCGGCAATCTTGCCGGTGTGCTCAAGAACAAGGCGCGGAGCGGACAGCTCGACCAGAAGACGATGGAAGAGATCGTCGACCTGATCGACGAACTTGCCAAGAAGATCGAACGTCTCTGATCCTCTCCCCGCTTGCGTCCCCCTGTGCGTACGCTAGTCTGCGCGCGGAGGGACGCGAGAGGGGAGAAATCGCATGGAAACAGCTACCAAGACACCGTGGCACCTGTGGGTGATCGGCATCGTCGCGACGCTCTGGAACGCGGGCGGCGCCTATGATTACACCATGACGCAGACGCGCAACATGGATTACCTGACGGCGGGCGCAGAGAATGCAGGCGTGCCGGTCGAGACGCTGGTCGAATACTATACCGGCTTTCCCGCCTGGGCCGACGCCTTCTGGGCATTCGGCGTTTGGGGAGCGCTGGCAGGTTCGCTCCTGCTCCTGTTCCGCACCCGCTTCGCCTTCCATGCCTTCGTGGTCTCGCTGCTCGGACTGATCGGGACGACCATCTACACGATGAGCGCGGAGATGCCGGCCGAACTCGCTTCGCCGATGATGTGGATCTTCACCGCAGCCATCTGGCTCTCGATCATCCTGCTTGCATGGTATTCGCGGAGGATGACGACTGCAGGCGTGCTGAAGTGAGCGCTGACAGGGCGACAACCCCGTGGCATCTCTGGCTGGTCGGCGCGCTCGGCGTGCTCTGGAACAGCTTCGGTTGCTACATCTACACGATGGCGATAATCCGCGATCCAGATACGCTGGCCTCCGCACCGCCGGAAATGGTCGCCGCCCTCGAGGCTGCACCGGCCTGGTCGAACGGGGCATGGGCTTTTGGCGTATGGGGCGGTCTCGCCGGCTCGCTCTTGCTCCTCGCCCGATCCCGATTTGCTTTTCCCCTGTTCGTGGTCTCGCTACTCGGCCTTGTCGGGACGACGTTCTACGAGATCACCTGGGATGTTCCGGTGGACGAGGTGCAGCGACTGACCATTTGGGGCGCGGCACTTGTCCTGCTGTTCTACAGCTGGAGTATGCGCAAACGCGGCGTAATCGGCTGACCTAGCCGGCCTTTGCGCGCTGGGAGTGCAGCCGCAGATAGGTGTCGACCACCGCCTGGTTGATCGCGTCCCACGAATAGGCGCGCGCTGCTTTCTCGCCCGCCGCACCGTGGGCGAGGCGCAGGTCGTCATCCGTGCAATAGGGCGCAAGAGCCTCGGCGCAGCCTTTGGAGAAGGCATTGCTCTTGCTCGGCGGGACGAGCTGGCCGGTCTCGCCCGGCTTAACGAGGCTTGCCGCGCCGGTGGCACCGGCTGCGACCACGGGTAGCCCGCAGGCCATCGCTTCGAGCGTGACGTTACCGAAGGTCTCGGTGATCGAGGGGTTGAAGAAGATATCGCCGCTCGCCAGCGCGCGACCGAGGTCCTTGCCGGTCTGGAAGCCGACGAAAGTGCCGCCCGGCAGCGCCTTTTCGAACCATCCACGGGCAGGTCCGTCGCCGATCACCAGGACCTTGTGCGGTACCTGTCGCTTGCGCAGTTCGACGATCGTGTCGGAGAAGACGTCCAGGCCCTTTTCCATGACCAATCGGCCCAAAAAGACGATTGCCACGTCGTCATCCGCCAAGCCGTTCGCGCGGCGCCATTCGAGATCGCGGCGCGAGGGATCGAAGACCGTGCGATCCACACCGCGCGACCAGATCGAGATATCTTCGTGCATGCCCTGCGCACGAAGCTCGTCGATCTGGCTCTGCGAGGGCGCGACCAGCGCGTCGCAGCGATTGTAGAAGCGCCGCAGCAGGCTCTCGATGGCCGGTTCCAGGAATGCCAGCCCGTAATAGCGCGGATAGGTCTCGAAGCGCGTATGCACACTCGCCAGCACCGGAACGTCGTTCTGCCGCGCCCATTTCAGTGCAGCATGGCCCGTCGGATCGGGCGAGGAGACATGCACCATGTTCGGCGCGAAATCCTCAAGGTCACGGCGCGCTTCGGCGTTGAGCCCCAGCGGCAGGCGGTATTCGCCGCGCCCCTTCACGGGCATGCGGACATTCGGCACGTCGACGAGGTCGCCGGTCGCCTCGAAGTCCGGCTCGGCCACTACCGGGGAGAAGACGCGCAGCTGCGCACCCTGCCGCAGCAGGTATTCTGCGAGCCGGTTCAAGGCCTGGTTCGCGCCGTCGCGGGTGTAGTTGTAATTCCCGCTGAACAGCGCAATGCGAAGGTCGGACACATCCATCGCGCGGGGCCATAGGAAATGCTCGCGCATTTGGCGAGTGGAGAGTTCGGGCCACGCCGGATCGCCCGCAGAACTCGCCCTGTCGTGGTTGCCCGAACCATCCCGGAACTCACGCGAGGCGTCGCGACTTGATTGGGCGAACCCCAGAATGCGTGGAAGCATACCTATTTCACATTGACTCCCGGGAACGTAACTTTATTGCCGCCAGCGGGCCACGCGGTCCCAACGCCGCGCGTGCTCTCTGCAAGGAGAGAATACATGACTGAACCGACGCTCAAACCCGAGCGCCCCTTCTTCTCGTCGGGGCCGACCGCCAAACACAAAGGCTGGTCTGCATCCAATCTAAAAACCGAATCGCTCGGACGCTCGCATCGCAGCGCCCTCGGCAAGTCGCGGCTGAAATATGCCATCGACCTGTCGAAGGAGATGCTCGGCGTGCCCGAGGATTACCTGGTCGGCATCATGCCGGCATCGGACACCGGCGCGCTTGAATGCGCGATGTGGACGATGCTGCGTCCCGATCGCCCGGCCACGGTCGCGGCGTGGGAAAGTTTCGGCAACGTCTGGATCCAGGATGCGGTCAAGCA
>JABDNC010000203.1 GCA_013001165.1 Erythrobacter sp. | reverse complement strand
ACCTTGCGGCCCGCAGCCTTGTTCTCGTCGATCACCCGTTGGGCGAGGTCATCGATTTCCTTCGGGAGAAGCGTCTGGAGCGTCATGCTCACCTCGGTTGCGTCAATTTCTAACCACGGTTGCGACCGCCTGGGCCGCAATGCCTTCGCCGCGGCCGGTAAATCCAAGCCGTTCGGTGGTGGTCGCCTTCACCGATATGGCTCCGGTGTCAACGCCTAGAAGGCTAGCGATACGCCCACGCATGGCGTCACGGTGGGGGCCGATCTTGGGTGCTTCGCAGATAATCGTGAGGTCGACATTGCCGGTACGGTACCCTGCCTCGCCAACCAGTTTCGCCGCGTGGGAGAGGAACTGGTCGCTGCCGGCCCCCTTCCATTGGGGGTCCGACGGCGGGAAATGGCTTCCGATGTCTCCATTGCCGATCGCCCCAAGCAGGGCATCGACGATCGCGTGCAGGGCCACGTCGGCATCGCTGTGGCCGGCGAGCCCCTTGTCATGCTCGATCTTGATACCTCCCAGCCAGAGTTCCTCCCCGGCCACCAGCTTGTGAACGTCATAGCCGGACCCGATCCGGATAGTGGGCAGTTCCGACACGAAATCCTCCGAATAAGTCAGTTTCTTGAGGCGCTCGTCGCCCTCGACAAGCGCGATACTGCCACCCGCGGCGGCGAGCACCTGGGCATCATCGCCTGCGAGCGGATCGCCCTGCCATGCGCGATGGGCAGTCATGATCTCTTCAAAACGGAATGCCTGGGGTGTCTGGACGCGACGGAGCACCTCACGCTGTGCGCTCCCTGCCATCACGCCTGCCTCGTCGACCGCGAGACTGTCGACAACCGGGAGCACCGGGATCGCACCCGGGTGATGGTCCAGCGCATTGAGGAGGCGGGATATTACGCCCAGCGGCAAGACGGGGCGCGCTGCGTCATGGATAAGCACGCGATCCGACGTCCCGATCTCCGCCAAGCCGTTGGCAACCGATTGCTGGCGGGTCTCGCCACCAATGACGGAGGTCCAACCGTCGAAACCGGACAGCGCGGCGGCAGTGGCTTCCTCGCCATTCTCGGGAATAACGATTACCACCGGAGCCGCACCGGCATCGAGCAGCGCCTCGACCGAATGGCGAAGGACAGGCTTGCCGCGCCACTTCGCGAACTGTTTGGGCAAGGGCTGTCCAGCCCGCATACCCTTGCCGGCAGCAACCACGACTGCGGAAAACGAGGGGAGGGGGGAGGTGTCCTGCATAGCTATGCCGCGCGCTAGCCGCTTGCCGTTTGCGCTGCAACGCACTATGTGCCTGCCCAATATTTAGGCACACATCCATTCATGACCGAGCAACCCACCCCTCCGGCACCTCCGAAGCCGATCCAGATCGGCAATGTCGCGATCGATACCCCAGTCATCCTTGCGCCAATGACGGGCGTGACGGACCTGCCGTTCCGCAAGCTAGTGCGCAAATACGGCTCGGGTCTCAACGTCACCGAGATGATCGCAAGCGAGGCTGCCATTCGCGAGACGCGCCAGTCGGTGCAGAAGGCGGCGTGGGACCCGATCGAAGAGCCGGTCTCCATGCAGCTGGTGGGTTGTGATCCTTCGAGCATGGCGGAAGCTGCCAAGCTGCAGCAGGGTAACGGTGCGGACATCATCGATATCAACTTCGGTTGTCCGGTTCGCAAGGTCGTCGGCCAGCTCGCTGGCTCGGCCCTGATGCGCGAAGTAGGCCTCGCGACGAAGCTCATGGAAGCTACCGTGAAGGCGGTGGATGTGCCGGTAACCGTGAAGATGCGGATGGGCTGGGATCACGCCGATCTCAATGCGCCAGAACTGGCCCGGATTGCCGAGGACCTTGGCGTCAAGATGGTCACGGTCCACGGCCGCACGCGCAACCAGATGTACAAGGGCAGCGCAGACTGGGAATTCATCCGCAAGGTGAAGGATGCGGTCTCCATCCCCGTTATCGTCAATGGCGATATCTGCACCATTGAGGATGCCGGCAAAGCGCTCGAGCAATCGGGCGCGGACGGTTTGATGATCGGACGCGGTGCCTACGGTAAGCCATGGCTCCTTGCGCAGGTCATGCACTGGTGGCGGACCGGCGAGAAACTTGAGAGCCCGAGCTTCGATGAACAATACGAAGTGGTCGTCGAACATTACCGCGACATGCTCGAACTTTATGGCGAGCAGGTAGGTGTCAAGATCGCGCGCAAGCATCTCGGCTGGTACACCAAGGGCATGCACGGTTCGGCCGAGTTCCGGAACCGGGTGAACTTCGTCGATAATGCCCCTGAAGTTCTTCAAGAACTTGAGCGCTTCTATGAACCCTTCCTGCATCGGCGTGCGGCGTGAATGAACACTCGGCCGCGCCGGACGCGGCGGCCCAGATATCGGGGCTGATTTTTGCCGTGCTCCTGCTCGACCAGCAGGATCGGATCGTCGAAGCCAACGCTGCTGCGGAGGAATTTCTGGGTCGCAGTGCTCAGCGATTGCTCGGCAAGAGGCTGGGAGAAATCATCGACTTCGATAATGATCGCCTGCGCGACAGCATCCAGCAGTGCGAGGTCCAGGTCATCGCTCGTGGGATTGCCGTCGATACGGGGCAGGGCGTGAGACGGGCGAACATCACCAGTTCTCCGATGCACAGTCATCCGGGCTGGCGCGTGGTCACACTTTCCGAAGTCGGTCAGGACGACAATCAATCTGATGACGAAGAGCGTGTCGAACTGCGCGCGCCCGCCGTGCTCGCCCATGAAATCAAGAACCCGTTGTCTGCCATCCGCGGGGCTAGTCAGCTTCTCGCCCGCCGCGCGTCGGAAAAGGATCGTCCGCTTGCGACCATGATCGAAGGCGAGGTCGACCGTATCGCGCAACTGATAGACAGGATGCAGCAACTCGGCAGCCGGAAGGAAGTCGTCACCGGTCCATGCAACCTGCACGAGGCGATCCGCAATGCCATGGCGACAGTTCGAGCGGGTCGCGAGGATGGGTGCGAACTCGCAGAGGAATTCGATCCCTCGCTCCCACCGGTAGAGGCGGATCAGGGTGCACTCGAACAAGTATTCATCAACCTGCTGGCCAATGCTTGCGATGCATGCAGCGGGCAGGAGGGCGCTAAGGTGGTCGTTCGGACACGCTTCGTCAGTGGTCTGAGCTTCACGGCGATCAGGCTCGGCAAGGCCACGCGGCTCCCGATAGAGATCAGCGTGATCGACCCGGGACCTGGCCTGCCTCCCGAACTGAGCGATCACATTTTCGAGCCCTTCGTTTCGGGCAAGCCACATGGTCAGGGCCTCGGACTTGCTCTGGTCCGCAAGCTACTGCGCGACATGGGCGGCCGTATCGCGCACGAGCGCGATCAGTCCGCAGGACGCACCCATTTCCGCATCAATCTTCCCGTTGCACAAGGGGCGAGCTGACCCATGACCCACTCGATTCTGCTGGTGGAAGACGATCGCGGCATTGCGACGGTCATCACCGAGGCCTTGCGCGAGGAAGGCTATCAGGTCACCGCCTGCAGCAAGGTGAGCGAGCGCGACCGGCTGCTTGCAGAACGCAGTTTCGACGTCATGCTGACCGATGTCATGCTCGAAGACGGCGACGGCCTCGATGCGATCGGGACGGTTCGAGCGGCGGCGCCGGATATGCCGATCATCGTCCTTTCCGCGCAGAACACGCTCGATACCGCAGTGCGTGCAAGCGACAGCGAAGCCTTCGAATATTTCCCAAAACCTTTCGATCTGGACGAGCTTGCCCAAGCGGTCCGGCAGGCGGCCGAGCGATCTCCTCGTAAGGTGGAAGCGGATGATGCAGGTGAGGGCGGGCAGCTCCCTCTCATTGGGCGCAGCCGGGCCATGCAGGACGTCTACCGCATGATCACTCGGGTCCTGCGTAACGACCTCACAGTGCTAGTCACCGGCGAGAGCGGAACCGGGAAGGAGCTTGTTGCAGAGGCGATCCATCAGTTGGGTTCGCGCCGTACCGGACCATTTGTCGCGGTCAACATGGCCGCTATTCCTCACGACCTTTTGGAAAGCGAGCTCTTCGGTCACGAACGCGGAGCCTTTACCGGCGCTCACGCACAACAGATCGGTAAGTTCGAACAGGCAAATGGCGGCACCCTGTTCCTCGACGAAATCGGCGACATGCCCGCAGAGGCTCAGACAAGGCTTCTGCGGGCTCTCCAGTCCGGAAGAATCCGCCGCGTGGGTGGGCGGCAGGAAATCGCGGTAGATGTCAGGATTGTTGCCGCAACCAATCGAAATCTCGAGCCGATGATTGCGGACGGCAGGTTTCGCGAGGACCTCTTTTATCGCCTCAATGTCGTCCCCATCCACCTCCCTCCTTTGCGCGAACGCAGCCAGGACATCGGGGATCTTTCGAGGCACTTTCTCTCGCAGGCTGTGGAGGAGGGTCTCCCGCGACATACTCTCAGCGATGATGCTGTCGAGGCGCTCGAAAACCATGTCTGGCGGGGTAACGTGCGCGAATTGCGCAATGTGGTGTTCCGTTTGGCGCTGCTTGCCCGGGACAGCCAGATCAATGCGCAGACGGTGGGCGACGTTCTTCCCTCGAATTCCGCCAGTGTGAAACAGGATGGCTCCGACGGCTTCGAAGCCGCGCTGTCCAGCTGGCTCGGCGACGAACGCCCTTCCGCCGGCACGCTTTACCACGGTGCACTTGCCGCTTTTGAAAAGCCTCTGTTCGAGCACGCCTTGCGCGAAACAGACGGTAACCAGCTGCGCGCAGCGCAACTTCTTGGCATCAATCGAAACACCCTGCGGAAGCGGTTAAGGGATCTCGAAATCGAACCGGAACGCTTTGCCCGGCGACGCTAGCAGGCGTCTCGTCGATTTTATGCTTGCAAAAATGCAACAGTAACGATGTAAGGCCGCCACGATGGCGACGCAGGCAGCTCCCCAGGCACGACGCACACCGCGGTGGTGGCGCAAGTTCGTTGTCGCCTCGCGCAGAGCCAATTTCTTCACCGTCGTCGAGATCATGGCAGCGGTCGCATTCCTCACGATGGTTGGGGCTACCTGGGCTGCATTCACTACGGCGCCACCTACCGGGCAATTGCTGCCGAGCAGGCAGATTGCGGTCCTGCTGATCGGCACGCTCATACCAGCCATGGCTTTGCTCGTCCTTGCAGGTCGTCGCCTGGCGTTGCGAAGGGCAGCTGGCAGCACGGCGCGTTTGCACGTCCGACTGGTTTTCTTCTTTTCGATGATTGCAGCGGTCCCAACTTTGCTCGTGTCAGCTTTTGCTGCTGTGCTTTTCCAGTCTGGTGTAGACTTCTGGTTCTCCGACAATTCCCGCGGACTGATGGAGAACGCAAACCAGCTTGCGGAAAGGTATTATGAGGAAAACCAGCTAGATCTCGCCCAAGAAACCATCTCGATGGCAATGGATATGCGGCTACTGCTGCAGCAGGTATCGGTCACCGATCCGGACTTCCCTTTGGTTTACGAGTATCAGGCGCAGCCGAGAGACGTTTTCGAGAGCGCGATAATTCAAGTGCTGCCAGATGGAAGCGCCCGCACTGCGGTCGTTTACGGTATTACAGAGGAAAGCGATCCAGTCGGATTCACAGAGGAAAGCCTCAATGGCCTTCGGCGCGGTGAGCAGGTTGCGGTGCGTGGGAGCCCCGAACGGATTGAAGCCCTTGCGCCTATCGATCGGACTGCTGGCATTTATCTTTATACGGCTCGAAATGCAGAGGCTGTCAGTTTCCGAAGCTGGGAAAGTGCGCGTTCCATCTCAACAGCCTACGATGAACTGACCAAGCGTGCGCGGGCTTTGCAGCTTCGCTTCAATCTCGCACTCTTTTTCGTCAGCCTCGCGTTGGTCGGAATAGCCGTGTGGTTTGCCTTGCGGTTTGCCGACAGACAGGTCGAACCTCTCACCGATCTGGTGGTCGCTGCGCGCAAAGTCGGCGCAGGTAATTTTGCGCTTCGCGTGGAAGGGCGCACCGGGGCCGATGAGATCGGACTGCTCAACCGAGCTTTCAACCGAATGACGGCCCAGATCGAGAAGCAGACCGACGCTCTCGTCTCCGCCAACAGTGAACTCGAAGACCGCCGCAGCTTTATCGAAGCCGTTCTTGAGTCGGTCAGCGCGGGTGTCATAACCATTGACGGGCAGCGCCGCGTGCTGCTGATGAACGCGCCTGCGCAGTCCACTCTCCTTGAGGGAGGGGAGGGGGCAGAGCACCCCGAAACGCTGGACGAAATGGCGCCCCAGATCGCGGTGATGGTTGAGGCCGGTCTCGAGCGCGGGGTCGTGAGCCACTCGCGCCGCGGGGAGTTGATGACCCTCGCCGTGAAACTGGTGCCCGAGGGCGATGGGTACGTGATCACTTTCGAGGATATCACTCGCCAACTGCTAGACCAGCGACAGGCGGCATGGTCCGACGTGGCGCGCCGTATCGCGCATGAAATCAAGAACCCGCTGACCCCGATCCAGCTTGCTACCGAGAGGCTGAAGCGACGCTATCGCAAGCAGATCGAGCAGGATGGTGAACTGTTCGACGAATTAACCAGCACCATCGTGCGACAGGTCGGTGATCTCAGGAAGATGGTCGATGAATTTTCAAGTTTCGCGAGATTGCCGAAGCCGGTCTTTCGACCCGAAGATGCGCTCGACCTGATCCGGCAGTCCCTCTTCCTGCAGGAAGTCGCCAATCCCGAGATCAATTACGGCCTGACTACCGAGATCGAAGGTCCTCTCAAGATCCAGGCCGACCGCCACCAGCTGGGGCAGGCTGTCACGAATATTCTCAAGAATGCCGCCGAAGCTATCGAAGCGCAATCTGCAAAAGCGGAAGCCGATTATCGCGGTCGCATCGCTGTCGAGGTAACGGAAGACGAACATGCCATAATGGTCGCCGTCACGGACAACGGCATTGGCCTGCCACAGGATCGCGAGCGGATCATGGAGCCTTATGTAACGACACGCGAGAAGGGGACCGGCCTCGGCCTCGCGATCGTCAACAAGATCGTTGAAGAACACGGCGGGGAAATGAGCTTCTCCGCAGTCGAAGGTGGTGGCACCCGGGTAATCCTGCGCTTTGCCAGAGATCCGCACGGCACCTCGCCTGAACACACCGAACAGAACGCCGCAGAAAGAACGGGAAGCTGAACATGGCTCTGGATATCCTCATCGTCGACGACGAACGCGACATTCGCGAACTTGTTGCAGGGGTTTTGAGCGACGAGGGCTACGAGTGCCGAACGGCGGCAGACAGCGTGTCCGCCCTCGATGCGGTGGACGAGAAGCGGCCAAGCCTCGTTCTGCTCGACGTGTGGCTTCACGGCAGTCCGATGGACGGGCTCGAAGTTCTCGATGCGATCAAGCTCCGCGAGCCCGAACTTCCGGTCATCATCTTCTCGGGTCACGGCAATATCGACACGGCCGTGTCAGCGGTCAGCCGCGGTGCGATGGACTTCATCGAAAAGCCTTTCGAAGCCGAGCGCCTGCTGCACTTGGTAGAGCGTGCGACTGAAACCGAGAGCTTGCGTCGCGAGAATTCGCGTCTCCGTGAGGGCACTAACGAAGGTGGAGAATTCACCGGTAATTCGGCGGCGATCAACAATGTCCGAGCAACGCTCAAGCGTGTCGCATCGACCGGCAGCCGCGTCCTGATTTCGGGTCCTGCCGGATCTGGCAAGGAAGTGGCCGCTCGCCTGTTGCACAGCTGGTCGACTCGTGGCGACAAACCCTTCGTCACCGTCAATTCGGCACGCATCACGCCAGAGCGTTTCTAGGAAGAGCTGTTCGGTGAAGAGGCTGATGGCAAGCTCGTGCGGCCCGGCCTGCTCGAAACTTCCGACTGT
>JABDNC010000193.1 GCA_013001165.1 Erythrobacter sp. | reverse complement strand
TGCTTCGCCAGCATGGCGACATGCGCGAGGCTGCCGTCGATATCCTCGCGCCAGAGCGCCTTGTCGAAGGGAATGGAGGCGTTGATTTCGCGCATGATCGCGCTAGGTCCTTCGGCGAACCTGCCGCCCCACATGCTGTTGGAGCCCGAATTGTCCCGCTTGTCGCTCACGCTCTTTACCATCCTCGGTCTTGCTGTCGCCGGCTGCGATAGTGGCGCGCCGGAGCGGGCGCAAGAAAGCGGTGCTTCGAGTGCGGCAAGCGGCGAGATCGACCGAGGCATGGCAGGCGAATTCCTACCCGCGATGAATGTCACCGACCTTGAGGGTCGCGAGCTCAATCTCGGAGCGCTTCAGGGCACGCCCGTCCTTCTCAACCTGTGGGCGACGTGGTGCGCCCCGTGTGTGAAGGAAATGCCGATGCTCGACGATCTGGCGGCTGAATATGGCGACAGCCTGCGGGTCGTGACTGTCAGCCAGGACATGGGTAGCCCGGAGCGCGTTGCCGCCTTTTTCGAAGAGGGCGGATACGAAAACCTGCCGTCGTGGATGGACCGGCAGGCCGAGCTCGGTTTTGCGCTGGGTGGCGGGGAACTGCCCACGACCGTGCTGTACGATGCGCAGGGACAGGAAGTCTGGCGGATTCGCGGGGACTACGACTGGTCGGGCGAAGAAGCCCGCGCGGCAATCGACGAGGTGGTCAAAAGATAGTCGAGGATTGCACCGACCGCCAAAACTCTATATAAGAAAAATCTAATATAAGGATTTGGCTTCGGCATGATGGACTGGATTTACTGGGTGTCCGGTGCGCTTTCGGGCGGCGCTGTGGGCTTCGTCCTCGGCCTGATCGGCGGGGGCGGGTCGATCCTTGCCGTCCCGCTGATGGTCTATGTCGTCGGGGTTTCGAACCCGCATGTCGCAATCGGCACCAGCGCGCTGGCCGTGGCGGCCAATGCGCTTGGTGGCCTGTTCAACCATGCGCGCGCAGGCACGGTCAAATGGCCTTGCGGAATGACCTTTGCAGCCGCCGGTATCCTCGGCGCTCTTGGCGGATCGACGCTGGGCAAGAACATCGATGGTCAAAAGCTGCTGTTTCTTTTCGCCTTGCTGATGCTGGTCGTCGGCGCGCTGATGCTGCGCGACAAGGGTCGCAAGAGCGACGCGGCTGTACGGCTGGGCAAAGACAATGCGCCAAGGCTGCTCGGCACGGGACTGGGCACGGGTGCGGTCTCCGGTTTTTTCGGGATCGGCGGTGGTTTCCTGATCGTCCCGGGCCTGCTCGCTTCGACACGGATGCCGATGATCAACGCGGTCGGTACCAGCCTGGTGGCAGTGAGCGCCTTCGGCCTGACTACCTCGGCGAATTACGCGATATCGGGATTGGTCGACTGGGCCCTTGCCGGTATCTTCGTAGCCGGTGGCATCATCGGCAGCATGTTCGGCACGCGGATGGCGCGCAAGCTGGCAAGCACAGGAGCCCTGACGAAGATTTTCGCCGGAATCATCTTCATCGTCGCAGCCTATATGCTGTGGCAGAGCTGGATGGCGATGTAGGGAAAGTGGTGGGCGCTGACGGGCTCGAACCGCCGACCCTCTCGGTGTAAACGAGATGCTCTACCAACTGAGCTAAGCGCCCCAACCAACGTCGGGTGAGCGCCACATAGCGCGGCTGACGCATAAATCAATTGCCGCTATCGCCCCCTTCGTCGAAAGAAGCTCCATGACGAAAAGGCTCACAGTCCTCGCCACGGGCGGCACAATCGCAGGGATAGCGGGATCGGCGATCGCTGCCGACTATCGCGCGGGCGAAATCGGAATCGACGATTATCTCGAGAAAGTCGGTGGTCTCGGGCTCGAAGCGGAGCTTTCGGGCAAGCAGATCGCCAATATCGATTCGGCGGATATCGACATGGAAGTGTGGGGACCGCTCCAAGATGCGATCCGCGCAGCGCTTGCGGACGATTCATGCAACGGAGTGATCGTCACCCATGGGACCGACACGCTGGAGGAATCGGCCTTCCTGCTCGACCTGACGCTGCCAGCCGACAAGCCCGTGGTCGTGGTCGGAGCGATGCGACCTGCCGATGCCGTAGGTTATGATGGCCTTCGCAATTTCGCCAATGCCGTGCGCGTCGCGAGCGATCCGGACGCAGCCGGGCGCGGTGTTTTGGTCGTGATGGGCGACCGCGTGTTTGCAGCGCGCGATGTGCGCAAGGTCCGCACACGCGGGACCGAGGCTTTTCGCGGCTTCCCGCGTGAATCCATCGCGCTCGTAACTCCCGCCAGCCTCGAATGGTTCGGCGCGCCTTGGCGGCAGGGCCGTGGGGCCGCTTTCGATTGGCATGACAAGCTGCCCGAAGTCGTGATCGTCTATGCCTATGCGGGCTTCAACGGTGCGGGCGTGGAGCGTCAGGTCGGCGAGAATACGCGTGGCATCGTGGTTGCGGGTGTGGGCGAGGGCAACATGCCCGAAAGCGCACGGGCGGCGCTGGTGGCGCAGGCGAAACGCGGCCTACCCG
>JABDNC010000185.1 GCA_013001165.1 Erythrobacter sp. | reverse complement strand
TCCCTGGCCTACGCGAAGGACCGACTGCAAATGCGCTCCCTGTCCGGCCCC
The DNA here is from genome assembly GCA_013001165.1 of Erythrobacter sp. Taxonomy (GTDB): domain Bacteria; phylum Pseudomonadota; class Alphaproteobacteria; order Sphingomonadales; family Sphingomonadaceae; genus Qipengyuania. The sequence continues at coordinate 2,923 of JABDNC010000185.1, read as the reverse complement.
AAGAACCCGAGCGGACCCGCAGACCCGATCATCGTGCACCCGGACGTGCGCCGCATGCTGTTGACGCAGAAGGCGTTCGCCGAAGGTGGCCGCGCCCTGATCTACTTCGCCAGCACCCAGGGCGACATCATGATGCGATCGGAGGATCCGGAAGCCCGCGAACTTGCGGATCATGTGCTCAGCTTTCTCACGCCCATCATCAAGGCCTTCCTGACCGAGACCGGTTTTGAAAGCGCAAACCTCGGCCTGCAGTGCTTCGGCGGGCATGGCTATATCAATGAATGGGGCGTGGAACAGAACGTACGCGACGCCAGGATTGGTATGCTTTACGAAGGCACCACGGGCATCCAGGCGCTTGACCTTCTTGGCAGAAAGGTACTCGGGTCGCGCGGCAAGGCGCTGGCACCGGTCACGAGCTTTATTCTCGACTTCTGCAAACGGGCCAGGAGCCAGAGGGAACTCAGGCCACACTTAAGGACCCTCGTAAGACTGGCCAAACAGTGGAAGTCGCTGACGCGAAAGATAGGATTCGCTGCGATGCGCGACCGGGATGCGGTCGGCGCGGCTTCGGTCGACTACATCATGTTCTCCGGCTACGTGCTACTCGGTGTCGCATGGGCGGCCAGCGCGCGCGCCGCCTACAAGCGGCTCGAACAGGGCACAAACGAGGAAGCGTTCTATCGTGCGAAGATTCAGACGGCTGAGTTTTATTTCGCAAAGATCCTGCCTCGAACCACGTCCCTGCTCGAGACAATGTCGACCGGCCCGGATACGCTCATGACGATGGACAAGGAACAATTCAGCTTCTAGCCTGCTGAAACGTCCCACCAGAGACACGGCGGAAATGCGTCGCTGGCTGGCACCATTGGACAAGGGATGTACAATTGCCCGGTGCAGCCTGTACACCCGGCTGTCAGATGGGCGGCCAAGAGGAGCCCGCTTTGGCGCATCAAGACGTAATCTCAGAGATCGAACAGCTACCTGACGGCCCCGAAATCGGAGCCTTTTTCGACTTCGACGGGACCATTATATCGGGCTATTCGGCCATCGCTTTTTTCCAGGAGCAGCTCAAACGCGGTCACCTCTCGCCCCGTGATTTCGTGGAACTGCTGAGTGTCATGACAAGTTTCGGCATCGGGGTCCTGGGCTTTCCGGCGCTGATGCTGACGGCCTCGCAATTTCTGCGAGGCGTTCGTGAAGACAGCTATGCCGCATTCGGTGAGGACGTGTTCAAGTCGCATATTGCGCGTCAGGTCTATCCTGAAACTCGTGCGATGGTCGAGACGCATCTGCGCAAGGGACACACGGTCGCCATAATTTCATCGGCCACGCCCTACCAGGTCGCACCTGCAGCTCGCGATCTGGACATAGAGCATGTGCTGTGCACCAACCTGCAGGTCGAAGATGGCGTTTTCACGGGCGCCGTCGTGCGCCCAATCTGCTTCGGCAACGGCAAGGTACTCGCGGCCGAATCCCTGTCGAAGAAATTTGGTGCTGATCTCGACAAGAGCTTCTTTTATTCGGACAGTACAGACGATCTCGAATTGCTCGAGCGCGTCGGTAACCCGCGACCTCTGAACCCGACCAATCGATTGCGTGCCATCTCGGAAGAACGCGGCTGGCCGGTAAGGCGGTTCGCAAGCCGCGGCCGCCCAAAACCGACCGACTGGCTGCGCACGGCGATGGTACCCGCGAGCCTGATGGGCTCTTTCCTGGCCGGGCTGCCTATCTGGGCGCTAACTGGCTCCAAGCGTGACGCCATGAATTTTTCATTGTCCGTGTTTGCGGACACGGCCAGTGCGCTGATAGGACTGAACCTCGAGATCAAAGGCGAGCAGCACCTGTGGTCGGATCGCCCGGCTGTGTTTATCTTTAACCACCAGAGCAATGTCGACATGGTCATCATTGCGCGCCTGCTGCGGCGCGATATCAGCGGCGTGGGCAAGAAGGAGATTCGCGACCTTCCGTTGATAGGAAGAGTGCTCGAATTCTCAGGCGTAGTACTGATCGACCGCAGTGACACCGAGAAAGCGATCGCCACGATGAAGACGCTCGTCGACACGATGCGAATAGAAGGCAAGTCCGTGTGCATGTCACCTGAGGGTACGCGCTCGGTCACGCCAAAACTGGCCGGCTTCAAGAAGGGCGCATTTCACCTGGCGATGCAGGCGGGCGTGCCCATCGTGCCGATCGTCATCAGGAATTCGAGTGACGTCATGCCCAAGGGTGACATGATCTACCGTCGGGCGACCGTGAAGGTCGAGGTTCTGCCACCCATCCCGACAGACGAATGGTCAGCAGAGACTATCGATGAGCATGTCACCTCGGTTCACGATACTTACCTCAAGGCCCTGGGCCAGGATCGTCCCGCACACAACGTTACGCCGCTAAGAGAAGTGAAGAAATAGTGAATCAGCTCAGCTCACAAGACGCGCAGTTCCTTTACATGGAGTCGGAAGACAACCATATACAGGTCACCGCGGTCGCAGTATTTGATCCGTCAACGGTGCCCGGCGGCAAAGTCGTCCGCTTCAAGGAAATTCTTGCGCACATCGAAAAGCGCCTGCACATGAGTCCACTGTACAAGCGCCGCCTTGAGCGTGTGCCGCTCGAACTCGATTTCCCGTACTGGGTCGACGATGAGCAATTCGACCTCGAAAACCACGTACAACATATTCGCCTTCCCGAGCCCGGCGACTGGCGGCAATTCTGCATTCAGCTGTCACGGTTTCACGCACGGCCGCTGGATATGTCGCGCCCCCTTTGGGAGATGCTCGTCATCGAAGGCCTTGAGCACGTGGAGGGTCTTCCCGCCGGCTGCTACGCGATTGCCACCAAGCTGCACCACGCGGCTGTCGATGGGGCTTCGATCGTCAATTTCTATCGCGGACTCGTGGATATCGATAACAAGGGCACACCGGCC
>JABDNC010000142.1 GCA_013001165.1 Erythrobacter sp. | reverse complement strand
ATGGCGGGATTATGGCGACGACGTAGATCAGCGACTTGGGATTTCCGATCGCAACGGCGATCCCATCACGAAAGGCATTGGTCGACAGCTTGCGCTTGGGCTCGCTCGTATCGTCTTCGCCCGCATGGAACGAGTGCCGGATCGCCTGCACACCGAGCCATGCAAGATAGAGCACCCCCGCCACCGCGAGTGCCTTGAACGCGACGGGGTAGGCGGATGCAAGTGTGGCGAGGCCAAGCGCAGCCGCGATCCACCAGACGATATAGCCGATCTGCATGCCCATCAGCGCGGCCCATCCGGCGCGCGGTCCGCGCCAGATCGCCTGCCCCATGACGAATATCATGGAGGGGCCCGGCACGATGCTGGTGAGAGCGGTCACCCAGGCGAAGGCAATGAGGCGTTCCGGATCGAACATGCGCGCGGCCTCTAGCGTGAGCCTCAGTGGAAGTCGCGCGATTTCGGGATGATGCGCACGTCGCGCGGATGACCCTGGTGCCAACCGCATTCGCGATTGCCCGGCGGCGGCTCCTGCCACGGCTCGACGGGTTGGTACGGATCGTCCGTGCCTTCGCGCAGATTGTCGCGTGGGTTGAACTTGTCGGGAAGCGGATTGCTGACGTGGTCGGCGCGCGCGAGCGGGGCGTTGAGCATGTCGTCGGAGAGCTTGTGCAGCTCGCCTGTCGCATCGGTCATGTGCTGCGCGATGACGTGGATCACCTCGTCGTCATATTCGACGCGCCCCCTCACCTCCATCAGCCGCGAACCCATCACGACGCGGCGCTGTTTCTCCTTGAGGTCGGGCCAGACGACGAGGTTGATGACGCCGGTCTCGTCTTCCAGCGTGATGAAGCACACGCCCTTGGCGCTGCCCGGCCGCTGGCGGATCAGCACCACGCCCGCGACATGGACCATGCTGCGGAACTTGCGCGCGCGAAGATCGCAGGCGCGTACAAAGCCGCGCTCGGCAAGGCTGGCGCGCAAGAAGGCCATCGGGTGCGCCTTCAGACTGAGACGCGTGGTCTGGTAATCGGCGACGACTTCCTCGCTGAGCGGCATCTGAGGCAGCTGCGTGACCTGCTTCTCCGCCCCCTCGTCGCGCGCGGCAGCGGCGGCAAATAGTGGCAGGTCAGGTCCGCCGACGAGGCTGCGCGCATCCCACAGCGCCTGCCTGCGTGTGAGCCGCATCGACCCGAAGGCATCGGCGCTGGCGAGCCGCTCGACATGCGCAGGCCCGATCCGCGCCCGGTCGCGCAGGGCGCGCACATCCTCGTAAGCGCCGTTCTCCTCGCGCTCGGCGATCAGCTGCGCGGCAATCGCCTCGGGCAGTCCGTCGATCTGGCGCAAGCCGAGCCGCAGAGCGATATGCTTGTCGAGGCGCCCGCTATCGCCATGGTCCGCCCCACCCTTGCCAATCTCCTCCAGCGTGCAATCCCATTGCGAGAGGTTCACATCCGCCGGCAGCACGCACACCCCGTGCTCGGCCGCATCGCGCACGATCTGGGCAGGCGCATAGAAGCCCATTGGCTGCGAATTGAGCAGCGCGCAGGCGAAGGCGGCGGGGAAGTGGCACTTGAGCCAGCTCGACACGTAGACGAGATGCGCGAAGCTCGCCGCATGGCTCTCGGGAAAGCCGTATTCGCCGAAGCCGCGGATCTGGTTGAAGCAGCGCTGTGCGAAGTCGCGGTCGTAGCCGCGCGTGACCATGCGTTCGACCATCATGTCCTGAAGCTCGTCGACCATGCCGCGGCTGCGGAAGGTGGCCATGGCCTTCCTGAGCCGGTTCGCCTCCTTGGACGAGAACTTCGCCGCATCGAGCGCGATCTTCATCGCCTGTTCCTGGAAGATCGGCACCCCCAGCGTGCGCTCGAGAATGCTCGATAGCTCGTCGGGCGGGCCGTGCTGCGGCGATGGTGCGGGAATCACCACCGGCTCCGCCCCGCGGCGGCGCTTGAGATAGGGGTGCACCATGTCGCCCTGGATTGGACCGGGGCGCACGATGGCGACCTGGATCACGAGATCGTAGAACTCGCGCGGGCGCAGGCGCGGCAGCATGTTCATCTGCGCGCGGCTTTCGACCTGGAAGACACCCAGCGAGTCCCCTTTGCGCAGCATGGCATAAGTTTCCGGGTCTTCGCGAGGGACGCTGGCAAGGCTCAGCGTGCGGCCGTGATGATCGTCCAGCAGGTCGAGGCACTTCTTGATGCAGGTGAGCATCCCCAGCGCCAGTACGTCGACCTTGAGGATGCCGAGCGCCTCGATATCGTCCTTGTCCCACTCGATGAAACTGCGATCGGGCATGGCGCCATTGCCCACCGGAACCGTCTCGGTAAGCGCGCCTTCGGTGAGGATGAACCCGCCGACATGCTGCGATAAATGGCGCGGTATTCCAATCATTTGCTCGGTCATTTTGAGAACACGCCTGAGGTGGGGATCGCTCACGTCCATGCCCGTTTCCTGCGCATGCTTCTCGCTGATCTCTCGGCCCCACCCGCCCCACACCGTCTTGGCGAGCGCAGCGGTGACGTCTTCGGTCAGGCCCAGCGCCTTGCCCACCTCGCGGATCGCCATGCGCGGGCGGTAGTGGATCACCGTGGCGCATAGTCCGGCAC
>JABDNC010000131.1 GCA_013001165.1 Erythrobacter sp. | reverse complement strand
GGTTCCTATTACGGCGATCCCTATTGCGCGAAGGCAACCAAGTTCGAGAGCATGACGCCCGAACAAAAGGGTGGACGTATCGCGCGCATGGGTCCGGCTGTTGCAGAGATTAGCTCGAAGAAATCGGGCGCTGCGATCGAAATGCGCCGCCTGCTAAGCACCGATGAACTCTATCGCATCGAGGCGCGCGACAAGTTCGCCCCGCTCAGCGTCGGCTTCGCGCCGCAGCAGGCCCAGCTTGCCGCCAACCAGGAACACGACCGACTACCCTACCAGAGCACGGGCGAAATCACCGCTGTGGACGGCGAGTTCAAGACGGGCGAACCCTTCATCACCGCCGGTTTCCGCCACGGCTACACCGGTGTCGTGACCGAAGAAGTGAAGATCCGTACGCTGCTCTCGAGCCGTTCGGTCGAAGGCGGCCTGCCGGTCTATGGCGTTCCCGCAAAGCGTACGACCGTGACCTATGGCGGCTATGGCGGGGTCATCCCCAATACGCCTGCGGTCGAACGCAACATCGATATCGATGTCATCTGGTGCCTTCCCACCCGCGAGGAAGTGCCCCTGGTGGACAAGCGCAATCGCCCGACGGGCAATTTCAAGATCGAATGGACCGCAACCTGCCTGCCCGACAACAACATGGGCCAGCACACAATTCTCAAGGACCAGTCGCCCGCGCTGGCCGTACGCAGCATGCGCATGAACGTCGATATTTCGACCAACGACGGCCCGCCGCCGGTGGCCGAGCGCCCCAGCGCCGATTTCGGCGCGCCGCTCTACTTCCGTTATTCGATCAAGGAAGCGAGCAAGAACCTCTATACGCTGACCGAGGAAGTGCTGCTCGGCGACGAGGTGACGTCGAGCACCGAAGTCATCATCATCAAGGACGAAGACGGAAAGGCCCTGGTCGAGATCGGTGGCGGTTCCTACGCCCTCGAACCGGTCGGTGAAGCCTTCAAGCTCACGCCCATGCTGCCGGTCCGTGAAGGTGAAGACGGCCGCGTGAAGGGGCTGGATATCCAGGCACTTATGCGCCGCCTGCTTCAGAACCTCGACCGCTAAGACAGCGTTCATCGCCAATTGCCCAATGTCCGCCGCCGACGAGAGTCGGCGGTTGGACGGGCTTTGCCTTGCGAAACGGGCGCAAATCCCCTCTAACCGCGCGCGTCGCACGCGTGGGGCTGTCGGCTAGTGCCTGAACACCCCCTCGCCACCGCAGAAATATTGGAGAGACCATGAAGGCCCAAATCCTGGCCACCACCGCCGCCGCCGCCCTGCTTGCAGCTTGCAGCACCACCCCCGGAGGCGAAATGGACCCGCTTGCAGACGCAGACGTCGAAAGCACCGTCACCATCCCCGAAGGCACCGGCTATTTCGCTTCGGACAGCACGCTGCCCTTCCTCGCGCCCGATTTCACCAAGATTTCGGAAGACGATTACATGCCCGCATTCGAGCAGGGCATGGCAATCCAGAAGGCCGAGATCGAAGCCATCAAGGCTAATCCGGCCGCGCCCACCTTCGAAAACACCATCGTCGCGATGGAAAAGTCGGGCCGCATGCTCGGCCGCGTGGCGCGCGTTTTCTTCGCGCTGACCGGTTCGAACACGACCGATCGCCTTGACGAGATCAATACCGAGATCAGCCCCAAGCTGACCGCCCATGGCGACAGCATCACGCTCGATCCGGTGCTCTTCGCCCGCGTGAAGGCGGTGTACGACAATCGCGCCGCGATGACGATGACGCCCGAAGACGCGACCCTGCTCGAAAACACCTATGACAGCATGGTGCATGCAGGCGCGCTCCTTACCGACGCCCAGCGCGAGCGTGTGAAGGCAATCAACTCCGAACTCTCGACGCTGACGACCGAGTTCGGCCAGCTTGCGCGTTCGGCAATGAATGACAATCCAGTCTTCTTCGACAGCCGCGAAGACCTCGCCGGCCTGTCCGACAGCGATATCCAGGCAGCAGCCGATCTCGCGGCCGAAAATGGCCAGCCCGGCAAGTTCGCAATCGCTTTGCAGAACACCACGCAGCAGCCGCTCCTTCCGACGATGGAAAACCGCGACGCTCGCGAAAAGCTGTTCAAGGCGAGCTACCACCGCGCCGATGGCCGGATGGACGTCGACACGCGCATGCTGATCGCCAAGATTGCCACGCTGCGTGCCGAAAAGGCTGCGCTGTTCGGCGAAGCCGACTGGGCGAGCTACGCCATGTGGGATCGCATGGCCGAGAAACCGCAGACCGCACTCGACTTCATGGAGCAAATGGTCCCCGCCCTCGCCGCCACGCAGCGCGCCGAGGCAGCCATGCTCAACGAAGCCATCGAGGCCGACGGCGGCGATTTCGAAGTGAAGCCATGGGACTGGTACCGCTATGCCAACAAGATCAAGGCGGAACGCTACGATCTCGATGAAGACGCGGTGATGGAATACTTCCAGCTCGACAAGGTGCTGGAAGACGGCGTGTTCTTCATGGCCGAAGAACTCTACGGCCTGACCTTCGAACGTCGCACCGACGTTCCGGTCTACCACCCCGATGTGTGGGTCTACACCGTGTTCGACCGCGACGGCAGCGAACTGGGCCTGTTCTACTTCGACCCGTTCCAGCGCTCCTCGAAGCGCGGCGGTGCGTGGATGAGCAATTTCGTCGACCAGAGCTACCTGTGGGGCACCAAGCCGGTGATCTACAATGTGCTCAACATTCCGAAGGCACCCGAAGGCGAGACCCAGCTCGTCAGCTTCGACTGGGTGAACACCACCTTCCACGAATTCGGCCACGCGCTTCACGGCTTCTTTGCCGATCAGCGTTACGAAAGCCTCTCGGGCACCGCCACTGCGCGTGACTTCGTCGAGTACCCCAGCCAGGTCCACGAAATGTGGGCCACTTGGCCGAGCGTGCTGTCGAACTACGCATTCCACTACGAAACAGGCGAACCGATCCCGGCCGAAATGATCGAGAAGATCGAGGCCGCGGCCAAGTTCAACCAGGGCTATGACTTCGGCGAAGTCGTCGAAGCCGCCCTGCTCGACATGAAGTGGAGCGCGCTGTCGCCGGCAGAAGCAGCTGCCATCGACACGCCGGAGAAGGTCGATGCCTTCGAACGCCAGTCGCTGGAAGAGCTCGGCCTCGAGATCGATCTCGTCCCGCCGCGCTATCGCAGCACCTACTTCAACCACATCTTCAGCTCGCCCTCGGGCTATTCCGCAGGCTATTACAGCTATCTGTGGACCGAGATGCTCGACCGTGACAGCCGCAAGTGGTTCATCGAAAACGGCGGCATGACGCGCGCGAATGGCGATCACTATCGCGCCACCGTGCTCAGCCGGGGCGGTACGATGGATTACTTCGAAATGTTCGAAAACTTCGCCGGCCGCGCGCCCGACGTGACCCCGATGCTCGAAGCACGCGGTCTCACCGAGGGCGACGAAGCTGCCGACAGCGAAGTGTCCGACGGCAAGCTGCCGGGCACCGCGGTCGATTAAGCCGCTCGGTCATAAGGAAATGGAGGGTCGGGCCGCGAGGTCCGGCCCTTTTTCTTGATCAGAACAGCGTCTGCGGCAGCGGAACCTGAAGGCCCGCCTGCTGTGCAATCATGCCGACCCACTTGCCGACCTGCTCGATCTCTTCGGCCAGCTTCGCATCCTCTTCCGCAGGCGCTTTCTCCTCGAAGGAACCGCCGAGTTTGGAATGCTGCGAAAACACCGGACCGGTCGCGAGCGATTGTGCCAGGCCATCAGGTGCCCCGACACCTGCGAATTCGAGAACCGAAGCGATCGTCTGTTCGCGCTCAGCATCGAAACGGTCCCCGTCGAGTATCCGCATTCTGTCGCCGCTTACTCCTTGAACCTGCCCGCCGAGATGAAGCGCGAACCAGCGCTGAGCGAGGAACCACGCAAGGCCCGCCGCCTGCATGTCGCTCATGGCGAAATTCTCACGCGCATCCATGCCGAAATCCATGCCGGCATAGCCCTGCATCTCGAGAAACAGCTGGCGTCCCCAACGGCGGCCCATGAGGCCCTTTCGCGCTACCGACCTCAGGAAGACCGGAAGGTCATTTGTCATCAGCACTGCCTGCGCATCGGGCCGCGCCTGAAGTAGCGCAGGCATGAGCATGTTCGCGTGATTGGTCGGCTTGACGAATACAGCCTCGCCCGCAGCGTGCGGGCGCGCCAACAGGGCGAGGATCGGGGCGATAAGCGGGCGCGCCGCATCGCCCGCATTGACCATGCTGGCGATAATTCCCGGCTCGTTCAGCCCCACAGAGGTACCTCGCGCATCGAGCGCGCGAACAAGCAGGGTCGAACGGCAGAATGCCGTATGAAAGATGAAGTGCAGCTTGCCGCTTGCCGGCTTCATGGCGATCACGTCGTCCCACGGAACGAGCGCCCTTCCCTCCGCACCCGGCTCGCGGTCGGCGAGGAAGCCCTGCGCGGAAAGCTCGTCCCGCTCGACACGTATGAATTCCACCATGCGCGCAGGAACATCGATCCGATGCGGCAGCCAGCAGGGATCGTTTGCGATCGTGTTCGTATCAGCCATGCGCCACGCCTAACCCATTGCGCGCAGCGTGCAAGGAAGCGCTAACGCTTCCCGCGCCAGCCGAGCGAGTTTCGATTGAGTTCCGAAAGATCTTCATCACCCGAGATGGCCGCTTCTCCGAGCGCAATCGCGCGCTCAAGCACCTCTGACGGGGCGTTGCGATAGGCAGGCGCCGGAATCTCCTCGTTCCACTTCACACCCAGCGCATTGTCGAGCAGGATGCGCATGAAACAATGGTCGAAACGAACCGGCCAGTCGCGTTGTTCGGCGAGGCCGGGCATGCGCTCGCGCGTCAGGTCAAACCATTGATCGACAAGATTTTCGCGACTCATGACGCCCCAACGCGTCAGGCCGTAACCAGTGCCCGCTTGCCGCTCTCACCGACCCAGCCCGCCGCGACGCCCCAGACATCGAGGATCGTAACATCATCGAGCGCGCTTTCGGGCGGAGCATCGGCGACCAGCGCACCACGGTCGAGCACGATCACACGGTCGGCGTGGTTCATCGCATGGGCAAGATCATGGAGCACGAGGACCACGCCCGCTCCCGCGTCGGCCGCCCGGCGCAGATGCCGGAGAAGATCGAGCTGATGCCCCAGATCGAGCGCGGCGAGTGGTTCGTCGGCAAGGATCCAGTCGGGCTCGCCGGCGAGTACCCGGGCCAGCAGCACTCGAGCAGTCTCGCCGCCAGAAAGCGATTGTGCCCGGCGGTCTGCGAACGGCGCGAGGTCGAGCGCAGCGAGTGCCGCATCGACAGGCTCTGCCAGCTGGTCACCATGCGGCATCCGTCCGAGTTGAACGAGCGTGCGCACGGGCACATCCCATGCGACTTCGGCCGATTGCGGAAGGTAGCCGATCCGCTTCGCACGCTCCTTGGGCGGAAGGTCGTAGAGCCTGCCTCCATCGAGCTCGATATGACCCGCATCCGGGTCCAGCAGGCCCGCCATGGCCTGAAGCAGAGTGGACTTGCCGGCTCCGTTCGGTCCGCAGATCGCCGTTATGATGCCGGGCTTAAGCGCGCAGTTCACATCCTTGAGACGATTGCCCAGCGTCAGGTCCTTTGTCGCAAGCATCAGATGGTCCCCTTCCGCATGCGCAGTAGCAAACCGAGAAAGAAGGGAGCGCCCAGAAGGCTAAGGGCGATGCCCAGCCGCAATTCGGTGACCAAAGGCAGGACGCGCACCACGCTGTCTGCCACCAGCACCAGCAAGGCTCCCGCAAGCGCGCTCGGCACGATAAGCTGCGATGGCCGCCGGTCGGTCAGTGGACGCACGAGATGCGGCACGATCAGGCCGACGAAGCCGATGATCCCGGCGACGGCCACGCCCGCTCCGACGGTCAGGCCAATACCCGCCACCAGCAGCCACAGCAGCCGGGTGGTATCGATGCCGAGCGAGCGCGCCACCGGCTCGCCCAAGGTCAGCGCATTGAGAGAGCGACCAGCGTGCCAGAGCGCCGCGATGCCCAGCAGAACGAGCGGCGCGGCAAGCCATACCTCGCGCCAACTGCGGTCTGTGAGCGCGCCGTTGAGCCAAAGCACGATCTGGCTCATCGCGAAGGCATTGGGCGCCATGCTGATGGCAAGGGCGGTCAGCGCGCCTGCGAGGCTGGCCACCATGAGACCTGCGAGGGTAAACAGCGCAATCCCCCCGGTGCGCCCGGCAATCGCGGCGAGCAGTGCCATAGCACCGGCCGCACCGCCCAAGGCGAAGAGCGGCAGCAGCCATGCGCTTGCCGCATAGCCGAACCAGAGCGCGATAACCGCGCCGAGGGCCCCTCCCGGGGCAATCCCGAACAGGCCGGGATCGGCGAGCGGGTTGCGCAAGTAGCCCTGCATTGCCGCGCCCGCAGCGCCGAGCCCTGCGCCGACGACGATGGCCAGCAAGGCACGCGGCAGCCTCAACTCCGCGACGATCAGGGCAGCATTGGGCGTGCTCGCCGGATCGATCCAGACCCGCCCGGCAAACAGCGAAAGCGGGATAGCCACCAGCAGGAGGGCCGCAAAGACCAGAGACGCCCGGTTCATACGGAGCCCTCCCGAATTTCAGCCAGACGGCGCGCAGCCTCGATAATCGTGGGACCACCGCAATAGAGAAGCCGTGTATCGAAAATCTCGCGGCGCATGTCTGGCACGCTGTCGAGGACCGGATGCGTCTGGCCGACTTCCGTGCCAGCCACCAGGAGCACCTGCGGCGGGTCGGCCATGACTTGTTCGAGCGACAGGTAGTCCGCCTGCGCCATGCCGCGTGTGGCTGCGTAACTGTTGAAGCCTGTCCGCCGCATGAGATCGCTGACCAGCGATGCCTCGCCCGGGACGATACCGCCCGGTTGCCACAGCGCCACTTCGACAGACTCACCCGCCGACGCTGAATCTTCCAGCGCCTGCTCGATCTGCGCCACAAGGCGCTCGCCCGCATCTTCGCGGCCTGCAAGCGCGGCCAGCTCGCGTACTTGAGCGATACTATCTTCCACAGTGGACGCCGCTCCGAATGTGCGCACTTCCAGGCCAAGGTCGGCCATCGCCGCCATGGTCGCAGGCGAAAGGAAAGTGCTGGCCACCACTATGTCGGGCTCAAGCGCCAGCACCTCTTCCACCGTACCTCCGGTGGACGCGAAACGCGCCGCGTCCTGCGCCGCCATCGAGCTGGAGCGGAGATCCTTGCTGTAATGCGAAATGGCGAGGAGCTGCCCGGGAGCCGCCACCTCGGCCAGGATCGCATCCGTGCAGGGATTGAGACTGACGATGGTAGGCTTGTCGCCTACTTGCGGCGCTTGGGCATCATTGCCCGCGCAACTTGCGAGCAACAGCCCAAGCGCCGCCATCAGCGGCCTCACATCTGCGCCCTCACTCCGGCGAAGACGCCTCTTCCGGCGGTCCCGTATCCGCTCACGGTCTCGTATTCGGTATCGAAGACGTTCTCGACACGACCGAAGACCTCGAGATGGTCACCGAAGGGCATGGCCGCGCGCAGGTCGAGCAGTTCGTAACCGTCGATCTGCGTGAAATTGCCGGCGTCGTTGAAGCTGTCGCCCACGATCCGCAAGTCGGCACCGAGCGACAGGCCGAAATCCGCCTCCCAGTCGGCAAACAGCGTGCCGAAGTGGCGCGGACGGCGAGCGAGTTCTAGACCCGTCATCCGATCCTCGGCGTCGACGAAGGAATAGACACCTGAAATCCGCAGCGTGTCGATCACGTCGATCCCGGCTTCCGCCTCTATGCCCTGCGCACGCGCGCGCTCGGTATTGTCGTATGTTCCGAACTGGCCGGGGCTGCAGGGAGATGGCAACAGGCCGGTGCAGAAGACGAACCCGATCAGGTCCTCGCTGTCACGGCGGAAACCGGTCAGCGCGAAGTGGGTGCCGACGCCGCGCTGGCCTTTCTCGACACCCAGATCGAGGCTGGTGCTCAGTTCGGGCTGGAGCTCGCGATTGCCGAAATCGGATAACAGCTGGAACAGCGACGGCGCCTTGAAGCCTTCGCCGACGCTCGCGCGCACGCGCCAGTCGCCCTTCAGGCCGTAGCTGACATCGCCGCCGAAACTGGTTTCGCTGCCGAAATAGTCGTGATCGTCCACGCGGCCGCCCGCGTGGATGGCGAGATTGCCCATGACCCAGCCAAGCTGGACATAGGCGCCCTGGACATCGGCCTCGGCAAACTGGTCGAAGCTCGTTTCGTACTGGTTGCGCTGGTAGTCGTAGCCGAAAGCTGCGGACAGCCCGCCCAGAAGACGGTATTCGCCGCGCAGGTCGGCGCGTTCCATCTGGCCCTTGCTTTCGAAGCTGACCTTTCCGTCGTCCGCGCGGTTGATCCGGTCGGTATCCGCCCGGCTGTAGCGGGCACGCAGTGTTAGATCGGTCCCATAATAGGTAAGGCCGATATCGCCCCAATATCGCAAGGTATTCTGGGTTTCCTCGGTGTCTGCCAGGATGAAGTTCGGCGCCGGGAAACCGTCGATGTCGAGCTGGCCGTCGCTCATGTTGAGATGGCCCGACAGTTCGAGATTGTCGGCAATGTCGTAGAAGGCGGTGATGCCCGCTGCCATCTGCGAAAAGCCATCCTCCTCCGTGCCCGAAGCGGCGCTGGAGAAGCCGTCGGTCTCGTACCACGAACCGGTAAGGCCGACGTAGAAATCATCGTCGCTGACGCCCGCAAGTGCGCTTGCGAATACAGTCCCGCGCGAGCCCAGTTCGAGGCTACCCTGCATGCCGGTATCGGCGCGGGTAGAGATGTCGATTACGCCGCCGATCGCATCAGACCCCCAAATGGTGCTGTTCGATCCGCGCAACACGTCGATCTTGGAGGCGGTGCCGGTCAGCAGGCTGCCGAAATCGAAACCACCTGCTGGCGAGGACTGGTCGGCAACGGGGACGCCGTCGACGAGGACGAGCACCTGCTCCGATCCCGCGCCGCGCAGGTTCACGCCGGTAAAGGCGCCTGCCGTGCCGTTTCGCGAGAAGGAAACACCCGGCACACGCTGGAGCGCGCGGGTCGGGTCTGCACCCTGAATTGAGACCAATTCCTCGCGGTCGATGACGGTGACGGGCTGGCCGGTGTTGCGCACATCGGTGCCGAGGCCGTTGGCCGTCACGGTGATCGACGGGACCAATTGGTCTGCAATCGTGATCCACTCGCCGCCATTGTCGGCGGGCTGCACTTCAGGTGCCTTCGCATCCTGCGCAGCGAGGATTTCCGCCAGCGCATCCTCGGTGGAATCCTGCGCGAGCGCCGCGCCGGGAATTGCCGAAGCAGTCAGGAATAACAAGTGTTTGTACACGAAACCTCCTATCATGAACGCATTGCCGTCCATGACGGGAGGGAGCGGAATTGCTCTCTTCCCCGCTTGCCATCGGTACACCCCGCCCGCGGCCGAACGACTGGTACTGGCAGGTCTCCTGGCTTTCCGGATCATCGCTCCCCCGCCGCCTTCCCGGCCCGAGGGCCAGTGGCATGTGGCGGGATCGCTCCCCGGTTACAGTTGCGGGGGCAGCCGCGGCATCGAACCGCGTTCCCTCTTAGGGGCCACTTGCGCAGCCCAACCCGTACCAATCCCTGCGCAATAGGCCCGATTGTCCGATGCGGCAAGCAGGGCGCGCAATGATCGAAAGCGAAAGCGCAACATTTACATTCTCTCAAGCATGAAGTGGAACCGATGTTTAGCGAGCAACCCGCTAAAGACCTACTCGTGAGCCGGCAGGGACGTTTTCCCGCCGAGACTTCGGGAGAACGCAAGCCATGTCCGTCCACTTTGCTGCTGCACGTTGTACGACCCAATCTCCTCTTGCCAGGGCTCTAGCCAAGCGAGCGGTTGCGCCGGCAGCCAATGACAATGCCGATCACAACGCCGCGATCGACCAGTCGCTGCGCGCCGCCCTCATGCATTTTGCCGAACATGGCCTCGATGCGGCAAACGATGCAGCGCGCAAGGCCAACGCCGCAGCCGGGTCCGGCGCAGTCGAGGATTACGAGCACTGGATCGGTATTTGCGGCAAGCTCGACGGCAAGCTTGCCGACAAGGTCGCGGCACACGGCATGACCTTAGAAGACCTCCTCATCGGCTAGCGCGCCACCCTGCTTTCGCGGCAGGAGGAACCACTGGCGTATCCCGTGCGTCCTGTTGGTAGAACTCCCGCGACTGCAACCGCTTATTGCTACTGCGAACTATTTGCAAAGATAGTTCCGCGCACCACTTGATTCCGGTTGCAATCGTACCCGTGCGGGCCTAGGTCGCACCCCGAAACGCCGGGCGCGCGCACCCACGCGGGACGATTGCGCATGCCATATCGGTGGGAAACTCGGGTCCCGCGAAGCTCGTAAAGGACGCACACCCCCTATGGCACGCAAGAAGATCGCGCTCATCGGCTCCGGCATGAT
>JABDNC010000256.1 GCA_013001165.1 Erythrobacter sp. | reverse complement strand
CCTTTGCGCTGTTCGTACCGCTCGCCGCGACATCGAACGACATCGCGACGAGGGCACTCAAGCGGTCATGGAAGACGCTGCACCGGCTCGTCTATCCGGCCGCGGTGCTGGTCTTCCTGCACTGGGTTCTGTCCGCCTTCGATCCGACGACCGCGTGGATCCACGTCGGGATCCTGGTGGCAATCGAAGGGGTCAGGGTCGTGCTGCAATATCGTCAAAGAGTGACGTAGTTGCGGAAGCGGGCAACTTCGGCCTCGTCCACATACTTGCCGATTTCGCGGTCGAATTCGGCCATGTCCGCATAGGGACGATATTCTTCGAATTCGTGGACCATCTTGTCGGTCATGCCCGGGATCAGGCGGAGCTGCTCTTCGGTCGCATCGTTGAGATTGACCGGCACGAACACGGTTTCGAGCACTGTAGCAGCTTCGTCGGCAGACAGGGTTTCGAGAAGCAGAGCGTTGAATGCGGTCACGTCGGCAAAGGGCTGGCCTGCGACGATTGCAGCGGCGAGTTCTTCCGACACGCCTTCGACAGCAGCAAGCTGATCTGCAGTCGCCGTGCTCGCGTCGAGGACGCCGGTGTTTTCGGCAGCGGCTTCAACGTCGGTGGCAACGGCCGTTTCATCGGTATCGGCAGCAACGTCTTCTGCACCACCCGAGCAGGCGGCGAGAGCAAGGGTGCTGCTGGCAAAAGCAGCGGCGAAGGCAAATTTACGCATATCGAATCCTCTTATTGAGAAGAATTCGCATTAGCAGGAAAATCCGTGATGCGAAGAGCTTTCTGCCGACATCTTCCTGAAAGAGTCTGTGATTGCACGAAACGCACGGGAATCGACCATCTGTTGCACTTTTCGAAAGTTCCAAGCGATTGATTGAAAATTCCGATGCTCGCAATCGCAACATATCGCTTTTGTGCATCGCAACAGGCCCTATCTGGCACCCATCAGTTTCAACCCGAACAACGGAGAACAACCCATGGGTATCATCGGCAGCACCATCAAGCCGTTCAACGCGACCGCCTTCCAGGCTAGCAAGGACTTTTTCGAAGTCACCGACGAAGACGTGAAGGGCAAGTGGGCCGTATTCTTCTTCTATCCGGCCGACTTCACCTTCGTCTGCCCGACCGAACTCGAAGACCTCGGCGAGCAGTACGCCATGCTCCAGAAGATGGACGTCGAAGTCTATGCCGTGTCGACCGACACGCACTTCAGCCACAAGGCATGGCACGACACCAGCGAGAAGATCGGCAAGCTTAACTTCCCGTTCCTCGGCGACCAGAACCACGTCCTCGCACGCAACTTCGACGTGCTGCGTGAAGGCGCAGGCCTTGCCGACCGTGCAACCTTCGTCGTCGATCCCGATGGCGTGATCCAGATCATGGAACAGACCTGCGAAGGCGTCGGCCGCAATGCCAACGAACTCGCCCGCAAGATCAAGGCGGCCCAGTACGTCCGCGCCAACCCCGGCCAGGTCTGCCCGGCCGCATGGGAAGAAGGCAGCGACACGCTGGCACCCTCGCTCGACCTCGTCGGCAAGATCTAAGCTGACAGCCTGAGTTCAGGTGGGGTTGCCTAGTGGCCCCACCCCCAAGCCCGAGAACACAATCTCGGGTCGCTGGAAGACCCGGGGGCATTCCTCCCCCCCCCTTAGCTCCCGGGTCTTTTCCTCCCCCTCGCACTTTTTCGAAACGCGTCAGTGCCCAACGTCCGGAGTCCGTCCATGCTCGATGCAAATCTGACCCAACAGCTCAAGACCTACCTCGCCAATTTGCGCGAACCGGTGGAGCTGGTCGCCTCGCTCGGCGATGACGATAAGTCGCGCCAGACGCGCGAATTGCTTGAAGAAATCAGCGCGCTGCACGACATGGTCAGTGCAAGCTTCGACGGCACCGATGAGCGCAAGCCCAGTTTCGTCATCCGCCGCGCGAGTGACGCGGAGAAGTGGGTGCGCTTTGCGGGCCTGCCGATGGGCCACGAATTCACCTCGCTGGTGCTCGCCCTGCTCTGGGCGGGTGGTCATCCGCCCAAGGTCGATGCCGACCTGCTCGAGCAGGTTCGCGGTATCGAGGGCGATTTCAATTTCGAGATGTATTTCTCACTCTCGTGCCACAACTGCCCCGACGTGGTACAGGCACTGACGCTGATGGCGCTGGAAAACCCGCGCATCACGGCGACGCTGATCGAGGGCGGCACCTACCAGGACGAAGTCGAGAAGCGCGACATCATGGCCGTACCCGCGACCTTCCTCAACGGTGAGCCCTTCTACAATGGCAAGATGGAACTGGCCGAGATCCTTGGGAAGATCGACACCGGCGCCGACGAAAAGCTCGCCGCGAAGCTCTCGGCCAAGGACCCGTTCGAAGTCTTGATCGTCGGGGGCGGCCCCGCCGGCGCGGCCTCTGGCATCTACACCGCACGCAAGGGTTTCCGCACCGGTATCGCGGCCGAACGCTTCGGCGGGCAGTTGCACGACACGCTCGGTATCGAGAACCTGCCCGGCACGGCCTACACCGAGGGGCCCAAGCTGGCTGGTCAGCTCGAAAGCCAGGTCGGCGAGAACGACATCGACCTGATGAATCTCGCCAAAGCGGTGAAGCTTATCCCTGCCGAGGAAGAGGGCGGGTTGCATACGGTCGAACTCGGCAATGGCGCATCCCTGAAGTCGCGCAGCCTGATCCTCGCGACCGGCGCTCGCTGGCGTAATCTCGGCGTTCCGGGCGAAGCCGAATACCGCAACAAGGGTGTCGCCTATTGCCCGCATTGCGACGGCCCGCTGTTCAAGGGCAAGCGCATCGCGGTAATTGGCGGCGGCAATTCGGGTGTCGAGGCGGCCATCGACCTCGCCAAGATTGTCGGTCACGTCACGCTCATCGAATATGACGACAAGCTGCGCGCCGACGAAGTGCTGCAGAAGAAGCTTCGCAGCATGAGCAATGTCGAAATCGTCACCAGCGGCCAGACCACCGAGATCACCGGCAAGGATGGCAAGGTCGACGGCCTCGTCCTCAAGGATCGCAAGAGCGGTGACGAGCGCCGGATCGAGCTGGAAGGCGTCTTCGTCCAGATCGGCCTCGTGCCCAATACCGAATGGCTTGAGGGCAGCGGCCTCGAACTGACGAAGTTCGGCGAGATCGTGACCGACGAGGAAGGCCGCACCAACCTGCCAGGCGTTTTCGGCGCCGGCGATGTGACCGACGTGCCCTACAAGCAGATCGTCGTGGCTATGGGTGAAGGCTCGAAGGCCGGTCTCTCGGCCTTCGACTACCTGATCCGGACCGAGCCTGCCGAGGACATCGCGC
>JABDNC010000056.1 GCA_013001165.1 Erythrobacter sp. | reverse complement strand
CAATGTGATCGATTCCGGCCACCTCGCGGATATGGTCGATGTGGTCGGCCATGTCGGAAATCGTCGAGACGGGTTGGCGGTTCTCCGCATCCCATTTCGCCATGCGCGCTTCGACCTCGTCGGGCAGCCCCGAGTATAGGGCCTCGAGCCGCGCCTGTTCGGCAGCACGGTTGGCGGCATGGTTGCGCAGGTCTTCGTTGATGAACCATGGCAAGGCGACCACCATCACGATACCGCCGTTCACCGGCAGGCGCTCCAGCACGCTATCGGGGACATTGCGCAGGTGACCGGTCACCGCGCGCGCACCCGAATGGCTGAAAATCACCGGCGCGCGCGCCACGTCCAGCGCGTCGTGCATCGCTTCTTCGCTGACATGGCTAAGGTCCACCAGCATGCCGATGCGGTTCATCTCGCGCACGACGTCCATGCCGAATTCATTCAATCCGCCATGGCGCGGAGCATCGGTCGCGCTGTCCGCCCAGTCGAGCGTGCGCCCGTGGGTCAGCGTCATGTAGCGCGCGCCCAAATCGTACATTTGGCGCAGCACCGCGAGGCTATTGCCGATCGAATGGCCGCCTTCCATGCCCATCAGCGATGCGATCCTGCCATTCGCCATGGCATCCTCGACATCGTCGGCAGTCAGCGCGAGCTGGAGCGCATCGGGATTGGCAGCGATCAGCCGCTTCGTGACGTCGATCTGTTCCATCGTCATCTGGACCGCCTCGGGCTCGTCCAGAGACGCGCTTACATAGACCGACCACCATTGGGCACCCACCTTGCCCTGGCGCAGGCGGACGATATCGCTGTGCATCGCCTTGCGCTGGGCAGTCTCGGTATCGAGCGTGTCGACGAAATCGAAATCGTTGATTTCGTTGCCGAAGCGGGCGCGGAGCTGGATCGGCACATCGTTATGCCCGTCCCAAACAGGAGCGGCTTCCAGCGCCGCCTCCGCGACGTCTTCCGGGGTTTCCTGCGCAGCAAGCGGTGAAGCGGCAAGGCCGAAGGCAGCAAGTACGGCGAAACGATAGCTGGTGGACACGCGAATTCTCTCCCGTTCGGAACCCTGAGGCTTTTCGATGGCTCTTCTAACGAAAGCGCTGGCAATGGAAAGGGACAGCACATGACCGTCGTGGCCCGGTGGAACGGGGAAGAGATCGCCCGTAGCGACAACACCGTCGTAGTCGAAGGAAACCACTACTTTCCTGCATCAGACGTCGCTCGCAGCGCGCTTACGCCCAGCGAGAAGACCACTTTCTGCCCATGGAAAGGCACCGCCCAATATCATTCGGTGAATGCGGGCGGCGCAATCAATCCGGATGCCGCTTGGTATTACCCCTCGCCAAAGGAAAAGGCTGCCGAGATCAAGGACCGGATCGCTTTCTGGAACGGGGTCGAGGTCACCGAAGAGTGATCCGTATCGCGCTGTGCTGGCTGCTGGCCGCATTCTATGCGCTGGCGGGATATGCACATATTGCCGATCCCGAACCCTTCCTCGCGATCATGCCCGCATGGGTCCCCGCCCCCGAAGCGGTTGTCTTGTGGACGGGAATAGCGGAATTGCTGGGCGCAGCAGCGCTGGTCCAGCCGTGGTCCGTCAATTTGAAGAAAGCGGGCGCAATCGGCCTCGCGCTGTACGCAATCTGCGTCTTCCCCGCGAACATCAACCATTTCGCCATGGACATGGCGCGCGATAGCGGGGGGCTGGGCCTTTCCTACCACATACCGCGCATGATCGCGCAGCCTGTGCTTGTCTGGTTGGCCCTGTGGGTCGGCGGCGTCACGGACTGGCCGTGGCGCCGCCGCTCCGCATGATTACGACATGTGCTTCGAGACAGCACCGGTCATTTTGAACATGGAAATCTGTTCCTTGCCGATGACTGCGCCGAGCTTGTCGTCGGGATTGATCATGCGCCTGTCCTTCGAATCCTGAAGGTCGTTCGCCTTGATGTGATCCCACACTTTCGACGTGACTTGGGCGCGGGTCATGGGACCCTTGCCGACCACGTTCTCAAGCTGCGGCGAAAGATTCACCGGCTTCTGCAGTGCGTTGTTCTTGCCAGCCATTTCAGGTTCCTTTCAGTTGGCTATGCTTATCATTAATCTTCGAGATCGAAGTCCTCAGCGCCCAGCTCCTCGACCTCGTGCCCTTCGAAACGGGCAGTGAGGATCGCGGCAGCCGTGACGTGTCCCTTGATGTTTTTGACCAGCTCTTCATGCGTCGCGCCGGGCATCAAGGTCATCGGCAAATCGAGCGCGAAAAGCTGGAATACGTACGTATGTTCGACGCCCAGCGGCGGGTCAGGCAGGAGCCATTCCGAATTACCTTGGGCGTTCTTGCCAGTGCGCGGCGGAGCTTCGCCTTCGAACAGCGCGCCCTTCTGGCCCTTGAGCCCCCAGACCAGCCAGTGGACCTTACCGTCGTTCGTGTCTTCGACGACGAGCGCCAGCTCCTGCGTACCCGGAGGGGGAGCGGTCCATTCAAGCGGGGGCGCGACCGCATCATCTTCGATTGCGGTGAAGCTGGGATCGAGTTCGCCGCCGTGGCGGAAGGCCGGGCTGCTAAGCGTGAAACCGGATTTGCCAAGCATCTTCTCCTCGGCGACTTCGCCGATGGTGAGCGGCTTGGCGACTGCGCTTCCGATTGCCTGCTGGACCCACGAGGGTACGCCCGTACTCAATTCTTTACTCCAAGATTCTCGCGCCAATCTGCGCATTGGGTGGGCAAGCTAGGCATAGCGACCCGCAAATTGCTATGGCGCAGGGGGCAATTTGCACCGTTTTCACGTCCAAACCGCCCTGTTTTCCACCGAAAGTGCCCCCGACAGGGCATCATTTGACAATTCGGTTGCTCACAATGTGTTCATTGGGCAGTCTTATTCCACCGAATTGCTCCGAGAGAACCAGTCTCGGAGAGGGGAGAATAGAGATGAAATCGGGTCGCGCATTCCTTTCAGCAACGCTTGCCTTGTCGCTTGCCGCCTGTGGCGGCGGAGACGGATCGGGAGGCGGAACCTTCGGCGGCGGTAGCGGCGGCGGTGTCGGCGGCGGCGGGACGTGTTCACTGTCGGAACGGCAGGACTGGGCGCTTTCGGTCCTGCAGGAATGGTACTTGTTCCCCGGGCTTCTCGACACCAGCGTCGACAAGTCGAATTACAACGACCTGCAGAGCTATCTCGATGCGCTTGTCGCGCCGGCCCGCGCGCAGAACCGTGACCGGTTCTTCACCTTCATCACCTCGATCGAGGAAGAGACCGACCTCATCAATAACGGCTCCAATGCCGGTTTCGGCATCCGCCTGATCTACGACACGGTGAACAACCGTGTTTTCGTTGCCGAGGCCTTCGAGAACGCACCCGCTTTCCCGCAGGGCTTCGACCGCGGCACCGAACTGCTGCAAATCAATGGCCAGTCGGTGTCGAATCTCATGGCGAGCGGCGGCCCGGCAGCGGTCAGCGAAGCCCTTGGCCCGTCCGATCCCGGAGTCACGCGTAACTTCATCATCCAGAGCCCCTCGGGCGTGCAAAGGACTGTCAGCGTCACCAAGGCGGAATACCCGCTGGACCCCGTCTCCGACCGTTATGGCGCAGTCGTCCTCAACGACGGGACCGAAGACGTGGGTTATATCAACCTGCGGACCTTTATCGTGCAGGACGCCGGCCCCCAGCTGCGCGACGCCTTCCAGCAGTTCAAGAACCAGGGCATCGACAAGGTCATCCTCGACCTTCGCTACAATGGCGGCGGTCTCGTCTCTGTGGCCGACCTGCTCGGCGACCTGCTCGGTGACGGGCTCGAGGGACAGATCTTTTCCGAAACCAAGCTTCGCCCCTCGAAGTCTTCGGAGAATTCGACCGAACTGTTCGAAAACCTGCCCGAGCAGATCGGCGTCACCAAGCTCGCAGTGATCGGCCGCGGCGGTACGGCCTCGGCAAGCGAGCTCGTGACCAATTCAATGATCCCCTACCTCAACAGCAACATCGCACTGGTCGGGGCAAACACCTTTGGTAAGCCGGTCGGCCAATACGCTTTCGACCGCTCGGCCTGCGACGATCGCCTGCGCGCAGTGGCGTTCCGCACGGTCAATGCGGCTGGACAGGGTGACTATTACGACGGGCTTGCCAGCGTGATGCCCAACACGTGCCGCGCCAATGACGACATCTTCACGCAGTTCGGCGATCCGAACGAGGCATCGATCGCGACCGCGCTCGATTTCCTTGCCGGGCGCAGCTGCACGGCCATCACCGCGAAGGACGATACTATCGCCCAGCGTGGCGGGACCACTCAGATTCTCCAGCCTGAACGGCCCACACTGGTCCAGCGCGAACTCCCGGGTCTCTACTGAGCCTGCGCAACCGCAGCGTAAAGTCTCACTCGCTTGACGCTGCGGGCGCGGCACGCTCAAATCGTGCCATGCGCGAACACACGAACTTTTCCCAGTTCTGGCCCTTCTACCTGCGGGAGCATTCGAAGCCTGCGACACGGGCCCTGCACTACTTTGGCACGTCGCTGGTCGTCGTGATCGCGATTGCGGCGGCACTGACAGGCACATGGTGGATGTTCGTCGCCCTACCGGTGGCGGGCTACTTCTTTGCCTGGGTCGCGCATTTCGGGGTCGAGAAGAACCGCCCCGCGACTTTCACCTACCCCTTGTGGAGCCTCGCTGCGGATTTCCGCATGTGGTGGCTGTGGCTGACCGGACGGCTTGGGCCCGAACTCGAAAAAGCCGGCGTCGAAAACTAACCCAGCGCGATCAGGAAGGTCAGCACGCCAAGCCCGATCGATAGCGGCACGCGAAGGTTGAGCCACCAGCGAGGCGCAAGGCCAGCCAGCCTTGCGTCCACGGCCAGCGCGACAAGCAGCGCTCCTCCGAGCATCATCAGTGACGGCTCTGCCCCGGTGTAACCGATTGCAAACGGCGCGAGGGCGACCAGCGCAACGAGGCTTGGCATTACGGCTGCAATCCACAGCCACCCGAGCGCGGCGCGCCTTTCGGCAGCTGGTGCGCCGGCAGCAAGCCCCCACCATGTGCCACCCAGGAAGCTAAGGATCAGCGCTGCGTAGAGCGAGGCGATAACGAGGGCCGTATCGCGCCACCCCGCCGGACCGAGATAGACCGCGAGCAGGCTGGCGATCTGCGGCAACAGTCCGGCAAGCCCGAGCAACCGGGCAAGTGATGGAACCTCACGCATTGCGTTTCTCCGTCAGCAGGAACCATGCGAACCCGAGGACGAGCAGCCGGTCTCCCGCCACGGTTAGCGTCGGGGCGAATGCGCTCATGGGTTTTCGGGGCCGGTAAAGCCCTGTGCGTCGGTATAGGCA
>JABDNC010000053.1 GCA_013001165.1 Erythrobacter sp. | reverse complement strand
GCCTTTACTCTACGCAATCTTGGCCCGGCACCCGTCGACCTTGCCGGTGAGCGCGAGGCGCCCGCCGGGGCGCTGGCCTTTGCCTATGGCCGCGACAGCCTCCAGCCCGGCGAGAGCACGCAGGCCTTCCTCGTCTTCACCAGAGGAGGGCTCGAATAATGGCCGATACCGACACACGCGATCGGCACGCGGCAGCGCCCAAGGACGAGACTCGCGGCGAAGCCCGGCGCGATCTCAATCGCACGGTCGCGCAGCGCCAGAAGCTGCTGCTCGCCGGCATCGGCGGGTTGGCGCTAATCGCCGGTTCGATGTTCATCTTCGGCGGCGAGGATGAAGCCGGCGCCGGCGGCGCGGGCGCGACCACGATCGAGACCGGCGCGCTGGTCAATCGCAATCTCTCGCAGCGCGAATTCGTCGCCACTTATGGCAACCGTCTTGATGCGCAGGGCCGCGCGATCAAGGACCTGCAGGAAAGCCAGCTTCCCAAGGCCTCGATCGAGCAGGAGCTCGAGACATTGCGCGGCGAAAACGCGCGGATGATCAGCGACGGTCAGGCGGCGATCGATGCGATCTCGGCCGAGAACGCCGCCTTGCGCTCGGAACTCGAGACGGTGCGCGCCAATCCCCCAGTTACGCCGGTTCCCTCAGCCGATCCGCGGGCTCCGGGCTTCCCTCCCGGAGCGCTCGAGCCACCCAGCGAACCCAAGGCAAGCCTGCTGAGTTTCTCATCCGACAAGCCGGGCGCCGCCAAGACCAAGGCAATCGAAAGCGCGCCGACGCTGCTGCTCGAGGCAAGCCGCGATTACCTGCCGCCCAACAGCTATGCACCTGCCACCGTGATCGTCGGGGTCGACGCCTCGACGGGCGTTACCAGCCAGAGCGATCCGCTGCCCGTGGTGCTGCGTATCACCGGTCCGGCGCGCTCGGTGCTGCAGGGCAACAAGCTTCTCACCACCGATCTCACCGGCTGCCTCGTCAACGGCGCGGCGCGCGGCGATCTCTCGGCCGAGAAGGTTTACGTCAAGCTTGTGCGCATGACCTGTGCGCAACCGGGCGGACGCTTTGCGGTGAGCGAGGTCAAGGGGTTCATCGCCTTTGCCGGCAAGTCGGGCGTTCGCGGCAATGTCGTCAGCCGCGAAGGCAGCCTCGTCAGCCAGGCGCTGCTCGCCGGGATCGTCGGCGGGTTCGGACGCGGCTTCTCGGCCAATGCCAACGGCATCTTTGCGCAGCCTGTCGGCAGCGACGGCAGGCGCGACGCGCTCTCGCCGACCGACATTCTCGCAGGCGGCCTCGGCCAGGGCGCGGGCGAAGCCGCCGACACGGTCAGCAAATACCTCATCGAACGCGCAGAACAGTACCAACCCGTCGTCGAGATGCCGACCGGCATCGCAGTCGAGATCGTCTTTCTCGACGGCGTCCATGTCAGGAGCACACCCCAATGAACTACTCGAACCAGCGGCCCGGCCTCAAGGCGCGCGCCGCGCACATATCGCTCGCCGCCGCCAGCGCAGCAGCCCTCCTTACAAGCGGTGTCGCGGTAGTGACCGCCATGCCGGCGCAGGCCGCGATCACGCAGAATGTGGTTGAAGCGCTCAAGCTTCGTCTGCCCAAGACACCGATCGACGCGCTCGATTGCAAGACATTCGCGCCGTGGTGCGAGGTCGTCTCGGGAGAGACGCTGTTCTACATCGACGAAGCGGCACGCTACCTCTTCGTCGGGCGGCTCTACGACATGGAGGAGCGGCGCGACGTAACCGCCGCGCGCCTGCTTGAACTCAATCCCGACCTGCTCGCCGCCGGCGCAGCCCGCGCTGCCGGCGAGGACACTGCCGGTCGGCACGACGTTGCAGAACCCCGCGACAGGCGGGCCGCGACGCATGTCGATCTCAAAGTCTTGCCCGCAGTAGGCGCGATCCTGTGGGGCAATCCCAAGGGGCCGAAGCTGGTTGTCTTCTCGGATTTCCAGTGCGGCTACTGCAAGCGGCTCACCGGCGAACTCGAGAAGGCAGGCGTCCTTGTCGAGGAGCGGCCGATCTCGATCTTCGGCGCATCGAGCCGCCGCATGTCCGAGGCGGTGCTGTGCGCCGCCGATCCGGTCGGGGCGCTCCATGCCGCCTACACCGGCAAGCACCTCGAACCGCGCGCTGCCTGCAAGAAAGCAGCTGCGCTCGATGCCAACGAAGCCTTTGCACAGGCCAACGGCTTTGCCGGAACCCCGGTGATCGTCAGAGCGCGCGACGGTGCGGTGCTGCACGGCTACCGCGATGCAAAGACACTGCGCGCATTTGCCAATGCCAAGACCGGATTGAAGCAATGAGCGGCCGTGTGACCCGTGTCGGAGCGACGGCAACCCTCTCCTTGATGATCGCCAGCTGCGCGACGCTTGGCGGCAACGTCAAGGGCGACTTTTCCTGCCGCGCGCCGGAGGGAAGCTGCGCGCCAACCTCGATGATCGACGATGCCGCCACCCGCGCTTCACAGGCAGAACGGTCCGGTCATGCCTCTGCGCGAGCGCACGGGGTCGGTGATCGCGAATTGCGGATCGTCGTTGCGGGCTACCGCGACGAGGCGGGCCGCATCCACGAGGCCCGGGTCGTTCATGTCGTGCTGCCCGATCGCGCTGCCGAGCGCTGGCGCGCGCCGCGTTCGACCGGCGACGTTCTGCGCGCACTGGCGCGCCCGGCTGAAGCGGAAGGCCCGCCGCCCGCCGCCGCAGAAGCACGTCCATTCCAGCATTCCAATCCCTCCCCCCAGCAGCCTCCCGATGTCCTGGTCATCCCCTCACAGGATCTGACGGAGCTGCCCGGTGCCAAAGCGCCGGACCCCGGGGCACCTGGTCGTTCCCCCTCCCCCGGCCAGGTGCCCCACCCTGTTCTGCCCGAAGGAGAGCCCAAGTGAACCTCTCGCTATCCTCTGCGCGCGACGCGCTCCTCGCTGGCCTGTTCGGCGATGCGAAGAAAGCCGACCATGCGCAGCCGCGTTTCGCGCTCGACATGCTGTCGGACTGGCTGCCCTACCGCGTCTATGACGAGGGCCCGGGGCTCTACTGCAACGCGCACTCGAAGGGCTTCATTCTCGAAGTCACCCCGCTCATCGGCGCCGACGAGCGGACAGGTGAGATCCTCGGCCAGTTCTTTTCCGAGAGCCTGCCGCAAGGCGCCTGCCTGCAGGTGCTGAACTTCGCGTCTCCGCGCATCGGCGCCATCGTCGGCCCCTGGTTCGCGCCGCGCTACGAGCAGGGCGGGATCTACGAAGCGATCGCGAAGGCCCGCACCAACCGGCTCTACGATCTCGTCTGGAAGTCGGGCTCGGCACACGCGCCGTTTCATGCGCGCCATGTGCGTCTCGTGCTGTCGCTGGGCGTTCCGGTGCCCGGAAACGTGACCGATGCAGAACTCACCGAATGCCGCGACGGGATGGCGGGGATGCTGAACTCGCTCGGCCTTGCATCGAACAGGCTCGAGCCCGCAGGCCTGCTCGCACTGGTCGACGAACTCACCTCGCCGACGACAGCGCGCGAACCCGATCTCACCCACTGGAACCGCGAGGACACGCTCGACGCGCAGGCCATCCGCCGCGATATCGAACTCGAGGTCGAGGACGACCGGCTTATCTTGCGCACCGAGCGCTTCCGCGAGACCGGGCGCTCGCGAGATGGCGTGCCTCAGGTAGGTGAATGCTATCCCGACCGCTTCGATGTGCGCCATTACGGCGTGCGCTCTACCCCTGAGCGCTGGGCACCGTGGGAATGCGCGCGGCTCATCGGCGACATGTTTACTGACAAGCTGCGCTTTCCCTGTCCCGCCGCGACAATGCTGTGCCTGCACTATCCCGACCAGGAGGCCGCCTCGGCGCGCGCCGGCTACAAGTTCATGCGCACCACCAGCCTTTCGGAAACGAAGAGCGCGCGCTTCCTCCCTAGGCTTGGCGAGCAATCGGCCGAATGGAGACACGTCCAGGCCGAACTCCAGGCGGGCAAGAAGCTCGTCAAGCTGTTCTATGGTCTCACCACGATCTCGCCGCTCGGCGAAGGCGATGCGCATGAGCGCACGGTCAAGGCTATCTACAAGGCGGCCGGATGGGACCTTGCCGACGAGCGCTTCCTCCAGCTCCAGGGCCTCGTCGCCTCGTTCCCGTTGAGCCTCGCCGATGGTCTGGTCCACGACCTTGCGCGGCTCAAACGCTTCCGGACCATGCTCTCGACCACCGCGGCCAATATCGCCCCCCTGCAGGGCGAGTATCTCGGCGGGACGATCCCGCACCTGCTGCTCCTCGGACGGCGCGGCCAGCCCTTCTTCTGGTCGCCCTTCGAGAACGCGGCGGGCAACCACAACATCGCGATCTGCGGAAAGTCGGGCTCGGGCAAGTCGGTGCTGCTGCAGGAGCTGTGCGCCGCGCTGCGCGGCGCGGGCGCCAAGGTCGTGGTGATCGACGACGGACGCAGTTTTGAGCATTCGGTCAAGTTACAGGGCGGCCGCTTCGTCGAGTTCACGCTCGCCTCGGGATTCTCGCTCAACCCCTTCTCGATGGTCGACGATGCGCGCGCGCATGAAGACGAGGATTACCGGCTCGACTGCTTCGCCATGATCAAGGCCATCGTTGGCCAGATGGCGCGGCCAAGCGCCGCGCCTTCGGACACGGAGCGCGGGCTGATCGACCGCGCGGTGACGCAGGTGTGGGAAGCGCTCGGCAGCGGCGGGGCGATCGACGACGTCGCGCATGCGCTCCATCAGAGCGAGAACGAGGCGGGCAAGGATCTCGCCACAGCGATCGCGCCCTTCTGCCGCGGTGGCAGCTATGCCGGGTTCTTCTCGGGGAAAGCGAGTTTCGCGCTCGAAGACGATTTCAC
>JABDNC010000046.1 GCA_013001165.1 Erythrobacter sp. | reverse complement strand
GAGGGGCCGCTCGATCAGGCTTCAGCGGCCCGATGACCGGCGCGACCTGATCCATATCGACGATGTGATCGATGCGCTGCTGATCATGGGGCAGACTCCACTACCCGGTGCCCGCCACGTGAATGTCAGTACAGGGCAGGCGCCGACGATGAGGCAGGTTGCCTCGCGCATTCTCGAGGTCATGGGCTGCAATGCCGATCTGGTCGAGATTGCCGACAACTCGCCTTCGCAAAAGCCAAGCGTCCTGCTCTCCGATGCAACGCTTGCCGGCCAGATCTACGGATGGAGGTCGAAGATCGGTATCGATCAGGGTCTGGAACTGCACGCCAATGCCTACCGCCAGGAGCACAACCCATTGAGGCAGCATCATGCCTGAAACCGCACGCACCCTCGTCTCTGTACTCGTCCCCGCCTTCAATGAAGAAGACAATGTCGAACGTGCCTACAAGGCCATCGTCAACACCTTCGAGCGCCTCCCCGATTACGACTACGAGATCATCTTCACCGACAACCATTCGACGGACCGAACCTTCTCGATCCTCGAGGGACTGGCGCGGCAGGACCCCCGGCTAAAGGTCATTCGTTTCTCGCGCAATTTCGGCTACCAGCGCTCGCTACTGTGCGGATACAAGGCGGCGACGGGCGCCTGTTCGATACAGCTCGATTGCGACCTGCAGGATCCCCCTTCCCTCATCCCCGAAATGCTCAAGCTATGGCGGATGGATCACCAGGTCGTCTACGGCATCCGCCGCTCTCTACCCGATGGCTTCATCGTTCGCCTGCTTCGCCGCGGTTTCTACCGGCTCATTTCCAAGATCAGCGATGACGATCTGACGATCAACGTGGGCGAGTACCGCCTGTGTGACCGCCGCATCCTCGACGAGCTGCGCAAGGGCGAGGACACGACTCCGTATCTTCGCGGATTGATCAGCTCGATGGGCTTTTCGCAAATCGGCATCGAATACGACCGCGCCGACAGGGTGGCAGGGGAAAGCAAGTTTCCGTTCAAATCGATGGTCTCGCTGGCGGTCGACGGGTTGCTCAACCATTCGCTGCTGCCGCTCCGCCTTGCATCCTATGCCGGGATCATCGTCGGCCTGGTCAGCATGATCGTGTCCTTCGTCTACATTCTAGGAAGGGTGTTTTTCGGACAGGCATGGCCCGCGGGTTTCGCAACCACCACCATCCTACTGCTGATGTCGATCTCGATCAACGCGATCTTCATGGGGATATTGGGCGAGTACATCGGACGGCTGTTCATCCAGTCGCGCACGGATGCCGACCCGATCATCGAGACAAGGCTCAATTTTCGCGAACCGCCGCATCCCCCTAATCTGCGCGAAATACGAAACGGCGGCTGAGCAGGTAGAAAACCGCAGCGTAGCAGCACACGGCGGCCAGTTGTACGAATGGATGCTCCAAATAGCCGGCCATCCTGCCCGCGGTCACGACCGCTAGGTTTAGCCCGTAAGAGATCGCCACCGCGACCACGTAGCGCCCGATTTCGCCGGTCGAGATCTGCCGCCGCACCCGAAAAGTCAGCTTCCGATGGAGCAACCATGACACCGGCATTCCGAGTGCAAATCCAGTCGCGTTTGCTAAATAATCGCCGAGGCCGAGGAATAGTCCCGCGAGAATGAAGCCATAACCAACCAGCGTGTTAAGCGCGCCCACGGCGAGGAACCGCGCGATCTGCGCAAGATCGTGCGGCATGGCGCAATCGGTTGGGTCGTCGTCCATCCATTAGCGCCCGACTGCAACGTATTTCATGCCCAGCCGCTCGACGTCCTCGCGGTGATAAATATTGCGTAAGTCGACCAGCACGAGATCGCGCAGCTGATCGCGAATGCGGGACAGGTCCAACGCGCGGAATTCGTCCCACTCGGTGACTATCACCACTGCATCCGCGTTCTCGACCGCGTCATAGGGCGAAGTACAATACTCTAGGTCGCTTAGAACCTGCTTGGCCTGCTCCGTCCCCTGAGGATCGTAGGCAGACACACTAGCCCCCGCATCCTGCAGCGCTTGAATGATCGCGATGGCAGGACTGTCGCGGGTATCGTCGGTTTCCGGCTTGAAGGTCAGACCAAGGATCGCGACCTTCTTGCCGCGCGCCATATCCCCGATCGCATGGACGATGCGCCGCCCCATCGCGCGCTTGCGCTTGTCGTTCGACGAAACGACCGCTTCCACGATCAGCTGGGGCACCTCGTAATCCTGCGCCGTCTTGAGCAGGGCCAGTGTGTCCTTGGGGAAGCAGCTGCCGCCATAGCCGGGGCCGGCATTGAGGAATTTTGGCCCAATGCGCTTGTCCAGTCCGATGGCGTGGGCGACATTCTGGACGTCCGCACCGGTCTTTTCGCAGAGATCGGCGATCTCGTTGATGAATGCGATCTTGGTCGCGAGGAAGGCATTGCTCGCATATTTCGCCAGCTCTGCCGAGGCACGGTTCATCTCCACGACGGGCGACTTGTTGAGGAACAGGGGCCTGTAGACCTCCCGCATGACCTCCAGTGCGCGCGCATCGTCGCTCCCGATAACGATCCGGTCGGGCCGTTTGAAGTCCTCGATAGCAGCGCCTTCGCGCAAGAATTCGGGATTGGAAACGACGGCAAAATCGGCATCCGGATTGGCGTCCCGGATGATCTCTTCGACCCGCTCTCCCGTACCAACTGGGACTGTCGATTTCGTCACAACGACTGTGAAGCCCTGGATCGCCTTGCCGATCTCCCGTGCGGCCGCCTCGACATAGGTCAGGTCTGCGTGCCCGTCCCCTCGCCTCGAAGGCGTCCCGACTGCAATGAAAACCACGTCGCTGGCGGACACAGTGGAAGCGAGATCGATTGTAAAGGACAGCCGCCCGGCCGCCACGTTGCGTTCGATCAGGGCGTCGAGCCCCGGCTCGAAAATTGGCACTCTACCCGCGCGCAAGGCCGCGGTCTTCGCTTCGTCATTATCGACGCAAACCACGTCGTGCCCGAAATCGGCAAAGCAAGCACCGGATACCAATCCGACATAGCCTGAACCCACTACTCCGATCCGCATTTCCTGCTGCCTTTCCAGTCCTTCAATGCGCAGATCATGCGAGAGCCCGGTGGCTCCCGCAATTGTCCTTAAGGCTAGGAAATATAGTGCAAATGGGCGTGGGGATGCGGGTCTTGGACCGAACAAACAAGGGCGCGGGAAACGGATCTCAATCCGCTTCCCGCGCCCTGGTGTTTCGCTTCATCCGAGTGACGCTTAAGCGTGCTGGCCGACCGCCATTTCAGGTGCCTGATCCTGCTCGGCAGGCGCAGCTTCTGCTGCAACGGTGGCACATGCCGCGTTCACATCGACACCATTGTTGACTGCCCAGATGGCCGCCTGGGTGCGGTTCTGCACCATCAGCTTGCGCAGGATCGCCTTCACGTGGACCTTCACGGTTGCCTCGCTGATATCGAGACGATGCGCGATAACCTTGTTGGGGTAGCCCATGATGAGGCACCGAAGCGTTTCGATCTCGCGCTCGGAGAGCAACTTGACAAGGTCTGCCCCGCTCTTGCCGCTGGTTCCGGGCATGACACTGCGATCAGCCAGATGATCGAGCAGCGCGCTCGGCAGGACCTTTTCGCCGAGGGTAACCAATCGCAGCGACTCCACAAGCG
>JABDNC010000041.1 GCA_013001165.1 Erythrobacter sp. | reverse complement strand
AACTCACCGGATACGACCCGAAGAAATTCCGCGCTTGTTGGGTGGTGGCATTGGGAAACGGCACGAAGACCATGGCCTATTTCGCCCCGAAACCGGACAGGATCACGCGCAGCGTGCGCAGCGCGATGATGATGTCGAGCCAGTAAGAGAGATTCTTGATGTAGTAGAAGTCGTACTGAAGCTTGTGGTCGACCTCGCCGATCGAGGCGACGTGGCCCTGGTTGACCTGCGCCCAGCCGGTGATGCCGGGCCGCACGATATGGCGATAGCGGTAGAAGGGGATCTCGGCCTCGTACCAGGTCGAGAGACTGACCGCCTCGGGGCGCGGACCGATCCAGCTCATCTGTCCGAGCAGGATATTGGCGATTTGCGGGAGCTCATCGAGGCGGGACTTGCGCAGGAAGCGTCCGATCTTCGTAATCCGCTGGTCATCCGCCTGGGTCACCGACTTGGCGCGGTCCTCGCCATCGTTGGCCTCGGTCATCGTGCGAAACTTGACGACGTTGAAGACCTTGCCGCGGAAGCCCATCCGGCGCTGGAGGAAGAAGACCGGTCCCGGGCTGTCGAGACGAATGAGAACCGCGCAAACCACCATAATGGGAATGACCAGCGGAAGCAGGACGAGGCTTGCAGCAAAATCGACCGTGCGCTTCAGCTTCTGGTAGACGAGGCTCGGGACAAGCGCGCCGAAGCTGTTCTCCGACAGGTGATGGATCTGGACACGGCCGGTCTCGGCCTCCCAGACCTGCCTGTAATGATAGACCGGGCGGCCCGAGATTGCGGCCTCGGCAATCAGGCGCTCCCACTCGGGCTCGAGGTCGGCATGCAGATCGGCAATGATCGCACCTTCAGGGAGGCTTTCGAGGCGAGGCTCGTGAAGGTCGAGAAACGGAGTGCTCGTCAGCCTGCGTACACGGTCGACCTTGCCCCCAGGCACGACGCAATAGAGCGGCCCGCGCCCGTTCCAATAAAGCGATTCAATCGCGTAGCGCGCAGCGAGCGTACCGACGAAGCTGAGCGCTAGGATGGCGTTCGAATACTCGAGGCGAAACAGGATCACCGCGCCGAGCAGCACGCCGTAGCAAACCGCGAGAACTGGGAGAATGGACTGCGCGACAGGCGTGCCGGGGTAAAGCCGGAAGCGACGAAGAACGACCACCGTTGCGATGGCGCATGCCGCCGCGCCGAAAATGGAATTGGAAGCCGTATCGCCCGACATCAGCGGAAGCGTGTGCTGGATATCGAACGCAGCGAGAAAAGCGGACAGGTTCAGGCTGAGCGCAAGGAGCGAGGGAAGGAGGACCCCCACCGCTACCACGAAAAGCAGCTCGAAACGCATTGAATGGACAAAGCTGCGCCGAGCGGCGACAGCCGGAACTCTTTCCAGTAGCACTGGACCCCCTGAGCGTTTTACTGGACCGGCAGGCGACCCGGATCACATCAATTGTTTATCACACTGCGATTCTTGGCGATTCCCAAGTGACAGGCTGGCTGCATACCGAATTACCCACGGCACACCACCACAAAACATACCTATTCACCGAATTTTTTCGAGATTGTAGAAATCGCCAAATCGGAGCAAGGGAACGGAGAATAGCGGGTCGCTGTCACCCTTTGGCAACACCCAAACCACTCAATTCAAGAAGTTATCGGACACGACGGAGCCACGCTGCAAGCTCGGATAGATCGACACCTTGAGCCTGCCGCGTGCAGCGGTATAAGTAAAACCACTGAGCCGGAGGGGGAGGCCAATGGTGCGCGACACGACCGAGGAAGGCCATGCTGCTTACTCGCAAACACCGGGCGAGGGCCGCAGTTATGGAGCCCTTGTCGGCTGGAAGACCGACGATCTTCACGACCGGATCATCCTTCGGATGCAGACGGTGACGACGCCGCCGCCACACAGCCGCGAGGACATTACCCAGTCGGTCATCGTGATCGACAAGAATCAGGCCGTGCAGCTTGGCAACCACCTTTTCGAAGTGAGTGGACAGACCAAACCGGTGCCGCGCCGATCGTGGTTAGCGCGGTTTTTTCGCTAGCCATCGGAACAAGCAGGGCTTGCCTCACGTCGCTTGAGCCAGCAAAGGGCAGCGCCCTGCGAAATGTGCCTGGATCCGAGTTGAATTCGCAGAAACTCGTACCGGAGAAGACCGTGCCGCCGTCCCTCGCCTCCCTTTCCCAGAACGGGCTATCAGAACGCCGCGCCGAGATCGGATTCTTCGCCTTCCTTGCGATGGCATTCCTGATGGGTGGTGGATCCAGAGCGGATATCGACAGCCTGGGGGTTCTGCGTTTCCTGTCGGCTTGCGCAGTGGGATACGCGATCCTGACGATTGCACGCGATGACATGGCGCGCATCAAACTACCCCTTGCGCTCCTCGCTGCAATTGCAGCGATAGGGATAATCCAGCTCGTTCCCCTGCCGCCAGAAGCGTGGACATCCTTGCCCGAGCGCGCGGCGATCGCCCGGCTCGATGCACTGATCGGGCTCGATGCCCGGCGACCGATCACGCTTTCGCCAAGCGCCACGCTCAACACGATCTTTTCACTGATCGTGCCGCTCGCTGGCCTCCTGCTTTTTGCTGCTGCAAGGAATGTCGATCGCGCTCTGACGGGCTTCGTCGTGCTCGGGACGATCAGCGCGTTGCTCGGTATCCTGCAAGTGTTCAGCGACCCGCGAAGCGGGCTCTATTTCTACGAGATCACCAACAACGGCAGCGCGGTGGGCCTCTTTGCAAATCGCAACCACCAGGCTGTTTTCCTCTCCTGCTGCGTGCTGATCTGTAGCTACCTGGCCACTTCGCGTGAGCTCGGCGCAGGACGATCATATGTGTGGCTGATCTGGTCTGCCGCTGGCCTCATGGGGCTGTGCGTTCTCATCAATGGATCGCGTGCGGGTCTGATGGCGCTTATCATGGTGACGTTGATGAGCGCGCTCGCGCTGGCACTACGAAAGCCGCGCGGCGACAAAGATACTGGCCGCGGGTTCGCTCGCTGGGCAATGCCGGCCGCTCTCCTTACGATCGCGGGCCTGGTGCTCGGGCTCTTTGCTGCGGCCCAACGTATTCCGGCGCTCGCACGTTTGCTGGAAGACAGCGCATTGGAAGATCTTCGCGCCAAGCTTCTTCCGATCTTGGTAGAGATGGCAGGAGACTTCCAGCCTTGGGGAACGGGGCTCGGGGCTTTCGAACATGCATATCGCATGCGCGAACCAATCGAATTGCTAGGCCCCGCCTATGTCAACGAGGCGCATAACGACTGGCTCCAGATCGTCATAGAAGGCGGGGTCCCCGCAATCCTCATCATGGGCCTGTCTGCAGTTATTGTTGCTTGGCGGGCCGTCGCTCTTCTGAAGCAGAAGCCCCTATATTTCGAGGCACGCAGCTGGCTTGGGCTAGGCTTGCTCGCGGTCCTTGGCATTGCGAGCCTCGTAGACTACCCGCTCCGCGTGCCTTCGATGATGGTCCTGGGGATCATTGCCCTTGCCATCTTTCTTCATCCTGCCCTAAATAAAGAGCGGGACCGTACGCCGGTTTAACTTTTATCAAATAAGGGGCCGCAAGATGCGCGGGCGGATTATTCAGCCAGCGCTCTCGACATATTGATCATGCAGTATCTACGCGTCGCTTCGCTCGCCCTCGCGGGCGCAATGCTCTCAGCCTGCGCTTCGTCTGGACCGGTCGGAATGGATCCCGGCATCGAGATCGCAGAACTGAGTGAATTGCCAGCCCCCGAAACCGACGAGACCGCGATTGTCCGCCCACAGGACAGCCTCAGGGTCGACGTACTCGGGTTCCCCGAACTAAGCCGCGAGCTTCAAGTCAGTGCTGCGGGAACCTTCCCGTTCCCGCTTATCGGAGTGGTCGAAGCCAATGGCAGGGAGCCGGTGGCGATCGCGAAGGATATCGCCGATCGCCTGCGGGGCCCCTATGTCGTGGACCCGGTCGTGACGGTCGATGTGCTCGAGCAGCCCGGCCGTCTCGTTACGCTTGGGGGCGAGGTCGCGAGGCCCGGTCGATACCCTGTGTTCGGGAGAATGTCCCTGCTTGAGGCCGTGGCGACAGGCGGCGGCACGACCGACACAGCCAAGCTCCAGGAAGTGATCATCTTCCGGCAGGTCGGCGGCCAGCACTATATCGGTGTATACGATCTCGGCGCAATCCAGCGCGGAAATTACGGCGATCCCACCGTCTATCCTGGCGACATCATCCAGATTGGCGAGTCTCCGACACTACGCCGCCTGCAGGCGATTACTTCGCTCGCCCCGCTAATCACTTCGCCGATCATTCTCCTTGATCGGGTGCTGAGGTAAAATTCCATGGAACGCAGTTTCGCCCAAGAGCCGGCCCGCTCAGACCGGTACGAATATTACACTGACGAGCCGGTAGCGCTTCGAGATCTCGCGGTGCCCGCGGCCGAGCGCATTTGGCAGACAGTCAAGAATAACAAACTGCTGATTGCAGGCCTCGTCGCCGCAAGCCTCGTGATCGGGGTACTCGCCACTCTGCTGATGACTCCAAAATATTTGGCGAGTGCGCGGATAGAGATCAGCCGCGTGGAGACAAATGTGACCGCGGTCGAAGGCGTGGAAACGCAGGACCAGGTACTTGAT
>JABDNC010000033.1 GCA_013001165.1 Erythrobacter sp. | reverse complement strand
CGGGCGGTCAGGTGTATCGGTCCACGCTTCGTCGAAGCTGGTGCACGGTCTGGAGGTTCATGCCGGAATGGCGATCATGAAAGGTGTCGGATAGACGTACTGCCATGGGTGAATTTCTCGCACTGTTTGACGGGATCAGTGGGTGGAGCTGGAGCTGACTGCTCGCGGCTTTCCTTTTCGCGCTGGCCCTCGAGAGCTGGCCGCACATTAAATATTCCTACTGGCAGTAGCGCATCGATCGGCTGCTTCGCCGTAAGGATGGTGCCCATCCCCACGAGCTCCGCGACCTGCAGTGGCACCAGAACGAAGTGCCCGAGCCTTTCGACATCCTGCGGGTCCTCTCGGCATCCTTCCAGATGGCGCTCCAGCTCGCGTTGCCCGTCGTCCTGATTGATGTGGTCAGCGCCGACGACCTCGTGCTCGCCCCGGCGGCTGTCGCTGCAGCGATACTATTCGCGCAGAACAGGGGTCGCATGGGGGAATTGGATGAGGCGCCGGATAAGCCCGGCCCGACTGTCTATCCGCGCGAGGCCAAGATCGGCTTTGCCGTCGCCGTGCTCTTTTCGGCCGGCCTGATCTTTTACATCACACAGGTCGTGCAGCCCTGAGGGCGCACAACGTATGACGCCCCGCCTACAAGAGACGGGGCGCCGGGGTTGCGAGACTTGCCCGCAAAAGGGGAAAACCGGACAAGTCCGCTTAGCCCCGTACTGTGAAACTGGTTTTAGCTTTCGCCGAGCGGGCGGTTGGCATCGGCTGCGGCCCGCGTATCAGGACGGTCCGAAATCTCGCCCGGCTGGGCCGAATTTTTGCTGTCGCCCTGGGCCAGCGGCTGCTCACCATGGCTTGCCGTGGCCACGTCCTGCTCCATCTGGCCGTCTTCGTTGCGTGCATTGCCATAGCCGCGCTGGGCCTCGCCCTGCTGCTGCGACTGTTCTTCCTGCTGTTCGTGCTGGCGCTGGCGCTCGCTCTTTTCGATATCGTGCCAGTTGCTCATCGACTGGTCGGGACCGGCATTCTCGTGAATCGTGCGCTGGTCTTCGGGTGCATATTCGCCCATTTTTCAAACTCCTTTGCCCAATCAACGGGCTTGAGAGCCTTCGCGTTCCACCGTTCGTCGCACGCTGCGGGCGGC
Organism: Erythrobacter sp.; assembly: GCA_013001165.1. Classification (GTDB taxonomy): domain Bacteria; phylum Pseudomonadota; class Alphaproteobacteria; order Sphingomonadales; family Sphingomonadaceae; genus Qipengyuania. Next base: position 5,529 of record JABDNC010000033.1, on the reverse strand, counting down.
TTCCGGGGAAATCGGATGCAGCCAAGTCACAGTGCCGGAAAAAGTTACCCAGTTCTTATCCCCACCGAATCATATCTCCTTGCCTTCGAATCCGGCGTATGATTCCCTATATGAGTCGTTCACTCGGATGCCGGAGACCACAAGATGTCGTTGCTCGAAGCCAGAAAGACCTACAAGCCCTTTGAATACCCCTGGGCTTACGAGTTCTGGAAACGCCAGCAGCAGATCCACTGGATGCCGGAAGAAGTTCCGCTTGGCGAAGACTGCCGCGACTGGGCGCAGAAGCTGTCCGAGCATGAGCGTAACCTGCTCACGCAGATTTTCCGTTTCTTCACCCAGGCCGATGTCGAGGTGCAGGATTGCTACCACGACAAATACGGCCGCGTGTTCAAGCCGACAGAAGTGAAGATGATGCTCACCGCCTTCTCCAACATGGAGACGGTGCACATCGCGGCATACAGCCATTTGCTCGACACCATCGGCATGCCCGAGAGCGAATACAGCGCCTTCCTCGATTACGAGGAAATGGCCGACAAGCACAATTACATGCAGCAGTTCGGCGTCGACAACGATGAAGACATCGCCCGCACGCTCGCCATGTTCGGCGCCTTCACCGAAGGCATGCAGCTGTTCGCCAGCTTTGCGATGCTGATGAACTTCCCGCGCTTCAACAAGATGAAGGGCATGGGCCAGATCGTCAGCTGGTCGATCCGCGATGAAAGCCTCCACTGCGAAGGCATCATCCGCATGTTCCACGAGTTTGTTCGCGAGCGTGACTGCCTGACCAAGGCGGTCAAGGAAGACATCATCGACATCTGCCAGAAAACGGTGCGTCTGGAAGACAACTTCATCGACCTCGCCTTCGAAATGGGCCCCGTGTCCGGCATGACGGCGAAGGATATCAAGAAGTACATCCGCTACATTGCCGACTGGCGCCTGGGTCAGCTGAACCTCGATCCGATCTACATGATCGACGATCACCCGCTGCCCTGGCTCGCCCCGCTGATCAACGGCGTGGAGCACGCCAACTTCTTCGAACAGCGTGCGACCGAATATTCCAAGGGCGCGACGAAGGGCGAATGGAACGACGTGTGGTCGAGCTTCGACAAGCGCCAGACCGCCAAGGCAGCGAACGAGGAAGAGGCTGCAGACGACGGCCCGGGTCTTTTCGAAGACGGCGAAGGCGCTGTCGCGGCGGAGTAGGCGTTCCTGCATCGGGCTGGCGAGGCATCTCCTAACGAACCTCGTCAGCCGGACTTCACAGCCAATGGCCTTCATGCCATGCTCCCCTCTCTCGGGTCGCCTGAACCGAGGAGGGGCAGCCGATGGCTATTGGAGTAGGGCGGCGCGCGCGCAGCATTGAGGAATTCGGGGCGAACATGGGGGCGCTTGCGGGGCTGACGCAGCCGCAGTCGCGTCATGCGATCACTCCCCGGCCAACCGATGTCTACATCACCAGCTGGGCGAAGAGCGGCACCACGCTCACCCAGCAGATGTTCCACCAGCTACGCATGGCCCATGCCACCGGCGCCGTGGATATGGACTTTACCGACATAAGCGGAGTGGTGCCGTGGGAAGATACGGCCACGATGCTCGATTTCGATATGGAGGCTCCGCAAAAGGCCGAGCCGCGCGGGTTCAAGTCGCACCGCGAATACGAGCGGCTTCCCGCAGGCTCGCGCTACGTCGTCACCCTGCGCGATCCGCACGAGACCTATGTCTCGATGTCCCGCTTCTTCGACGGTTGGCATGTCGAGAAGGGCGCGCTGTCGCTCGAGGAGTTCATGCCGCTCTGGCTTGGCGGAGGGCCGGGTGGCTGCGACTATGCCACCCACCTCCTGAGCTGGTACGCACGGCGCGGCGAAGCCGACACGCTGCTGGTGACCTACAAATGGGCGGTCGCCAACAAGCGCCGGATGATCCGCGAAATGGCGGACCTCATCGGCATCGATCCGAGCGATGACGTGGTAGCAATGGTAATCGAGGCGACCGAGCGCGAGTTCATGCATGCCCACAAGGACCGCTTCGACGACGCCCTAGTCTGCGCCGTCATGGAAGAGCATCTGGACATTCCCGCCGACAGCGATTCCACCAAGGTCCAGGCCAGCGGCAGCGATGCCAAGGCCCTGCCCGACTCGGTAATTGCTGCGATCGACGCAATGTGGGCCGAACGGGTCGCTCCGGTGACCGGCCATGCAGACTTCGCATCGCTCAGGTCGGAGATCGATGCGCGCTTCGATTGAAGGTGTTTAGCGTGCCAGCCCTCGCGCCGCGCCCGCCAGCAACTGCCGTGCATAGAAGCGGTGAGCACCCTGCAGGTGCCTAATGATCGGCCCGCCTGTGTCGCGCACGCCGGTCCCGAACCAGATGAAGGTCCGGCCCATTTCCGGCACCGGAAGCGGGCCGCCCAGCGCACCGTCCGGCCCGCGTTTGGACACGGCCAGCCAGCAGCAGGTCTGGTCGAGGAAATCGTGCATCAGCAGCTCGTTTTCCTCGCGCGCTTCCATCTCCCAGGCGGCGAAACGCTTGGTCTCTCCCGCGGCGAGCGCTGCGATCTCCGCACCCCCCGCGCCGCGCCCGATGAGGTGCAGCGCCATGCGCTCGGTCAGGAAAACGGGGCTGGAGAAGAAGGCCGTGACGAGCTCGCCCAGCGAGACATCGCCCGGCATGCTGGCCCTGAAGGCATCGCGATAGCAATCCGGTCCACGCAGCCTCGCAAGCAGGCTTTCGGGCGGTAGCTCGGGTGCAGTGACCTGTGTCATGCGAGGGGCCATAGCACATTGCGCAAAGGCTCAGGCACCTTCGACGCTGCACCAGTTCACCGCCGAAGCGCCCCAGCCGCTGCCTTCGGCAAGGCCCGCCCCGATCATGTGATCGGCCAGCAAATCGTCGCCCCGCCGTGCCTCGCGCAGTTCGCGGCCATAGCGGTCGTATGGTGGTTCGGTCCCGCCCGTCCATTCGAAGCGGCCCCTGGCGAGCCAGGCGTGGAGTTCCAGCTTTGCCCGGTTGGCCTTCGCGATCTCCAGCTTGCACGCGCCATCCATCTCCGGCGCGTCGTAGCCAGTGAGGCGCACGCGGCGATTGCCGATGGCCAGCGTGTCACCATCGATCACACAGGGCCCGGGCCCGGGCGTTCCGCAAAGTCTGAAGGTCGAGCCCACCGTGGTCACCGGTTCGGGCGGGCTGATCCTATCGCCGAGGAAAAGCCAAGCCACGAAGAGCGCTGCCAGCACAGCCCACGTCAAAACGGCCTTGCGCCGGCTACGCGAGCTGCGTCGTTTCGGCTTGAAGCGTGCGATCTTTCCCATCCTCAGCCGAACGATAGCGAGACCGGACGAGCCCGCAAGAATTCCCCACTTCGCTCTACCCGATTTGATCTGGCGCAAGGAGTGCCTGTACACTCCGCGCTATTCAGGGCTGCAACACACACCGAAAGGATGCACTTCATGTCGCAGCACACGCCCAATGAACTCACCACGATTTTCAAGCGCGACCGGGATTTGATCACGCAGCTCAAGCAGGACGACGCGCATTATTCGCGGCTGGCGGACGAGTATCACGAGGTGAACCGCGAAGTGCACCGGATCGAGGCCGAAACCGAAGCAGCCAGCGACGAGCGGGTCGAAGCGCTCAAGAGGCAGCGCCTCTCGCTGCTCGACGAGATCACCGCGATCGTGTCGAAAGCGCGCGCAGTCTGACAGTTTTCGAAGAGGAGAACCCGAACCATGAGCAAACACGTAAATCTCGCCCTGCCGCTTTTCGCGGCGCTCGCGCTGGCCGCTTGCGGTCAGGAACAGGAAACGACCTATGAGGCGGATGCTACCGACCTTGGCGGCGGCGAACTGATTGTGACCGAGGAAGACCCCGATGCGGTCCCGGTCGATACGCCCGATACGCCGATGACCAACGTGCCGGACGATACTGCCACCGACACGGCCGAATAGGGTTTGACCTCTCCCTTTGGTGTATTATGTATCTGATACACCAAAGGGAGAGAACCATGTCCGCCATCGCCGCCTTCCTGCTCGCGCAGGCCGCGCCTGCCGTCGCAGCGCCTCCTGCAATGCCGGCCATCGAAGATGCAACCGCCATAATCGAGGCCAATGACGCGAAGCTCTTCTGGGGCTTCTTCGAAGGCTGTGATCCGGACGCGATTGCCGAGCTGCTGCATCCCGATTTCCGCATGCTGCACGATCTCGCCGGAATGGCCGCCGCGAGCGCGGAACAGATGGTTGCGGACTCCAAAAAGCAATGTGCTAGGCGCGAACCCGGCGGTGATGCCGAAGGCTACAAGAACCGCCGCCTTCTGGTGCCCGGTAGCCGAACGATTAGCAGGCTGGGTGATTGGGGCATGCTCGAGGAGGCGCATCACACGTTCCTCGAATGGCGCGGCGAGGACATAGGCTGGGTACAGACAGGTGGCGGGCGTTACCTGCACATCTGGCAATGGATGCCGGAGGAGGGACGCTTTCGCCTGCTCGAAAGCCTAAGCCTCGATCACGGCCCCGCGCCGCAATATTCGCCTGTTCTCGATTAAGCTCGCAGTGGAACTTGCCGAGTTTATGCTGCTGAAGCCTCTGGCAGGTCGTGCCTGCTCGCGCTAAGCCATTGGCAACAGGGAGAGATCACATGAAACTACGACTTGCCATTGTCGCGCCGCTCGCTGGGCTTGCGCTGTCGGGCTGCGTTACCACCGTGGCGCCGTCGACGCAGACCAATACCGATGCCTATCTCGCGCGCATGCTGGCCGGTGAATCGGCGGTGCAGGGCTCGAAGCTCGACAAGGCGCTCGCCGAGGCTTCGCAATATCCGCTCGGTTCGCTCGAGAACCCGGTGCGCGCGTCGATGCCGCAGGGCCAACGCGCCTACCTCTCGCGCCTGCGCTGCGAAGACCTGACGCGTCCCGAATTCACCCGCGCGGGCAATGTCGGCCTGGGTCCATTCGGAAACATCGTCGACGCCTATGTCGTGACCTGCAATGACAGCGAACCGGCGGAGCGCACGATCCATATGGACATGTACCATTCCGGCTATGTCGAGAGCGAAGCTGTCGATGGCTACGGCATCACCGGCGGAAAGCCCGAATGATCCGCGTAGCCTGTATCGCCGCCGCTCTTCTGCTCGCGCCGGTTTCACTCTCGGCACAGGATGCCGAGGGCGATCCGATCATGGAGTTCGAAAGCGTCGACGAACAAATGAATGCCGCGATTGCCGAGGCGCAGGCTACCGCGCCGCGATTTCTGGCACTGCTCGACAATCCACCGGCAGGCGCCACGAATTTCGTCTTCAAGTTCCCGCTCGAAGGTTATGAGCACATCTGGGTCGGCACGGTCGATCGCGATGGCGACTACCTGACCGGGCGGCTCAAGAACAATCCGCATGCAGAAGGATGGAAGCTGGGCGATGTCGTCCGGGTGCCGGTCACTGAGATCAGCGACTGGGGCTATGTCGATCGGACCGGCGTCGCGCAGGGATATTACACCGTACGCGTCATGGTAGAGCACATGGAGCCCGCCATGGCCGCAGAAG
>JABDNC010000071.1 GCA_013001165.1 Erythrobacter sp. | reverse complement strand
GGGTGCTTGCCGAAGTGGCGAAGCTCGCCGACTAGGCCTCGACCTGCGCAAGCAATTGCCGCGCCCGGCTGAGGTGCGGCCGGTCTAGCATCTTGCCCTTGTGGCCGATGGTCCCGGCACCGGGATTAGCTTTGAACAGTGCGACGATCTCGCGCGCTTCGGCAATTTCCTCTTCGCTGGGGCTGAACGCAGCGTTGATCACCGGGACCTGCGCCGGATGGATCGCCAGCATTCCGCGATATCCGTCGCGGCGGACCTTGCCGGCGCGCTTTTCCAATCCTTCCAGATTTCGGAAGTCGCCATCGATCGTTTCGATGGCCGGGATACCGGCCGCGGCAGCGCCGAGCAGGGTCAGGCTGCGGGCGAGTTCGTAGGTGAAGTTGTATTCGCCATCTTCGCCGCGGTTGGACATGGCGCCGATTGAATCGGCGAGGTCTTCCGCCCCCCAGGTCATCGCGACAAGACGCGGTGCGTCGGCATAGTCGCCGGTGGTGAACATGGCTGCGGCGACCTCTGTCACCAGCGCGATGACGGGCGTCGAGCCGGGTTCGATCCCCAGTTCCATTTCCAGCGGCGTGAGCATCTGGTCCAGCGCCTCGACATCATGCCGACCACGCGACTTGGGCAGCATGATGCCGCCGGGTCGTGCAGGCATGATCGCGGCAAGGTCATCGGCGGTGTGCGTACCGTCGAGCGGATTGACCCGCACCCACAGCCGATCGTGTTCTCCATTATCGCGTGTCTTGAGAAAGGCGCAAATCGCTTCGCGTGCGGCTGGCTTGGCATCGTCTGCGACCGCATCCTCGAGATCGAAGATGACGATGTCGGCCTCCCCTTCGGTGGCCTTGGTCATCTTCTTTTCGCTATCGCCCGGCGCGAACAGCCAGCTGCGGTGGCGCGCCGGAAGGGCCCTTGATTGAGACACGTAAGATCCTCTCTGCTCAGTCCTGCGCGCCTTGAGCCGCTGTTGCCGCTCCAAGTCAAGCCGGACGCCGATGCGCGCGGCGGGTTGTGCCGCGCTGCATGTCTTGTAGACGCACGGCAATGAGACAGACTTTCCGCAGCTCGCTTTTCCTTACCGTTGCAGGCCTCTCGGCCATCTGGGCGCCTACCGCACTGGCCCAGGAAACCGACGCCGACACCGTCACCGAGGAAGAAGCACTGATTGTCGTAACGGGGGAAGGACTGGACCAGACCCCGGCCAGCCCTGCCTATGACACGCAGTTGATCGAGCGCGAGCAGCTTGTTGCGACTTCTTCGGGCCGGATCGAGGATGCACTCGCCAGCGTTGCGGGCTTCCAGCAATTCCGTCGCTCGGACAGCCGCTCCTCCAATCCTAGCGCTCAGGGCGCGACACTGCGTTCGCTAGGCGGCAATGCCACGAGCCGCGCACTCGTCCTGCTCGACGGCGTGCCCATGGCCGATCCGTTTTTCGGCTTCATTCCCTTCACCGCAATCGCGCCGGAACGCCTTGCACAGGTCAGGGTAACTCGCGGCGGTGGTTCGGGACCTTTCGGCGCTGGCGCGCTTGCGGGCACCATCGAACTCGATAGCGCGGATGCGACAACGCTCGGCAGCTTCGGCGGGCATGTCTATGTCAACGACCGCGGCGGCACCGAGAGCGCGGCTCATGTTGCGGGCGACCTTGCCGGCGGGTTCGGCGTCATCTCGGGCCGGTGGGACCGCGACAAAGGCTTCTTCACCACCCCGCCAGCCGACCGTGTCGATGCCAGCGCGCGCGCGGCCTATGACAGCTGGTCGGTGCAGGCGCGCGGAGTTACACCGGTTGGCGACACGATGGAGTTGCAGGCGCGTGGGCTGATCTATGACGATCGCCGTACCTTGCGCTTCGACGGCGCGGACAGTTCGAGCACCGGCCAGGATGCAAGCCTGCGCCTCGTCGGCAGGGGAGACTGGCAGTTCGATGCGCTCGCCTATGTACAGGCGCGCAATTTCACCAATACCGTCATCAGTTCCACGCGCTTCGTGCCGGTCCTCGACCAGCGCAACACGCCTTCGACCGGTCTGGGCGGAAAGTTCGAAATCCGCCCTCCGGTCGGCGACAGCAATGTCCTTCGTCTCGGCATGGATTACCGGCGCAGCGACGGAGAGCTTTTCGAAACCGCAATCAGCGCTTTTAGCGGCGCCGTGCGCGAACGGCGCAATGCAGGCGGCACGAATACCGACCTCGGCTTCTTCTTCGAGAACGACCTCCTGCTCGGCCCGCTCACGCTCACCGCAGGCGCAAGGCTCGACCGCTACACGATCCGCGACGGCTTCTATGTCGCGCGCTCAGACGATGGTGCAGTCCTGCTGGAGCAACGCTTTGCGGACCGTTCCGGCTGGGAGGAATCCTTCCGCGGCGGCGCGGTCTTCGATGTGGGTGGAGGGCTGCGCCTTCGCGCGGCTGCCTATACCGGCCTGCGCCTTCCCACCCTCAACGAACTCTACCGGCCGTTCGTGGTGTTTCCCGTCACCACCAATGCCAATGCCGCTCTGGAAAACGAGCGGCTCGAGGGCTTCGAGGCGGGCATAGACTTCGCGCCCGGCGATACTTTCGACTTCTCGCTAACCGCGTTCCAGAACCGCGTGAAGGGCGCAATTGCCAATGTCACACTCGACCCTGTGACCCGCCAGCGTCGCAATATCGATGCCATCGAAGCGCGGGGTATCGAAGCCAGCCTCGGCCTTGGTCTGGGTGACCTGCGTTTCGACGGCTCACTCGCCTATACCGATGCCGAGGCGCAGCAGGCTGATGCGGCATTCGACGGCAACCGGCCTTCGCAGACCCCGGCATGGGTCGGCGGTGCAACCGTAAGCTACCGTTTCGGCGAGAGCGGGCTGGTCGCGGCGAACCTTCGCCATGTCGGGCGCCAGTTCGAGGACGACCTGGAAAGCGACGTCCTGCCCGCAGTCACCACTTTCGGCCTCTTCGCGCAGGTGCCGGTGACGGGCGATGCCTCGCTAGTCCTTCGCGGCGAGAACCTCACCGACGAGGATATCGTCACCCGCAACCAGGGTGGATCGATCGACTATGGCACGCCGCGGACCGTCTGGATCGGCATCAGGATCGGCGGCTAGCGATCGGTCATTGCGTCGCTGCGCTAGGCAGATATGATCCGTCCCCTTGAGAGGAGACGCCATTTCCATGAACGCCCAGCAAGACCTCGCAGCCCGTCACGAGGCGGTAGACCGCGATCCGGATAGCTATTGGCTGGAGGAAGCGAAGCGGCTTGACTGGGACACCTTCCCGACCATTGCCGACCGCAGCTCCTTCGACGAGGCGGATTTCGGCATCCGCTGGTTCGAGGATGGCGAACTCAACGTAACGGTCAATTGCCTCGACCGGCATCTTGCCGAGCGCGGCGACAGGACGGCGATAGTCTTCGAAGGCGACGAGCCCGGCGAAGGCTACAGCCTCACTTATGCGCAGGTCCACGAGGAAGTCTGCCGCTTCGCCAATTCGCTGAAGGACTGCGGTGTCGGCAAGGGCGACCGCGTGGCGATTTACATGCCGATGATCCCCGAAGCGGCCTTTGCGATGCTCGCCTGCGCCAGGATTGGTGCGATCCACTCCGTCGTCTTCGGGGGCTTCTCGCCCGATAGCCTGGCCGACCGAATTCAGGATTGCGGCGCGAAGATGCTCATCACGGCAGACGAAGGATCGCGCGGCGGCAAGCGCATTCCGTTGAAGGCCAATGCGGACAAGGCGCTCGAGAAATCGCCCGTGGACGCGGTCATCATGGTTCGCCGCACCGGCGGCGACGTCGCCTTCGTCGAAGGGCGCGACCACTGGTGGCATGTCCTGCGCGAGAAGGTCTCCGCCGATTGCCCGCCGGAAAAGATGAGCGCGGAAGACCCGCTTTTCATCCTCTACACCTCTGGCTCCACTGGTAAGCCCAAGGGCGTGATGCACACGACCGGCGGATATCTCTACTGGGTGACCGCCACCTTCGACATGCTGTTCGGCGCGAAGGAGGACGACGTCTTCTGTGCACTGCCGATGTCGGCTGGGTCACCGGTCACAGTTATGTCGTCTATGGCCCGCTCGCCAATGGCGCGACGACAGTGATGTTCGACGGCGTGCCCAATTATCCCGACTTCGGACGGTTCTGGGAAACCTCGAACCGGCTCGGCGTGACCATTTTCTACACGGCGCCCACCGCCATCCGCGCCTTGATGCGCGAGGGCGACGACTGGGTGAAGCGCCACGACCGCTCGCAGATCCGCCTACTCGGCACAGTCGGCGAGCCGATCAATCCCGAGGCGTGGAACTGGTATCACGAGGTCGTCGGCGACGGCCGCTGCGAGATTGTCGACACATGGTGGCAGACGGAGACCGGGGGCGCGCTGATTGCGCCCGTCCCGGGAGCGGTGAAGACCAAGCCCGGCAGCGCGACCAAGCCCCTGCCCGGTGTCTATCCGGCGCTGGTCGACAATGACGGAGCGCTGCTGGAAGGGGCGACCTCGGGCAACCTTATCATCACGCAAAGCTGGCCCGGTCAGATGCGCGGCGTCTGGGGGGACGAAGACCGTTTCTTCCAGACCTATTTCACGACCTATCCGGGGCGCTATTTCACTGGCGACGGCTGTCGGCGCGACGAAGATGGCTATTACTGGATCACAGGTCGCGTGGATGACGTGATCAATGTATCCGGTCACCGCATGGGCACCGCCGAAGTCGAAAGCGCGCTGGTCGCCCATCCCAAGGTGGCGGAAGCCGCCGTGGTCGGCATGCCGCACGATGTGAAAGGCCAGGGCATCTACGCTTATGTGACGCTCAATGCGGGCGAGCCCGAAAGCGAGGACCTGCGCAAGGAGCTGCGCCAGTTCGTGCGCGGTGAAATCGGTCCCATCGCTTCTCCCGATGCGATCCAGTTCGCCCCTGCCTTGCCCAAGACGCGTAGCGGCAAGATCATGCGGCGCATCCTGCGCAAGATCGCCGAGGGCGAGCCCGACAAGGTGGGTGATACTTCGACCCTCGCCGATCCGGCTGTCGTCGATGCACTGATTGCCGGTGCAGTAACTGGCTGACCGATTTCTACAGTATTTAGCCTCCCGGGATTTGTTTCTCTTCCCGC
>JABDNC010000277.1 GCA_013001165.1 Erythrobacter sp. | reverse complement strand
CCATACGGACTCTCAGAAATAATAAAACACACAAAAACCACCACTTCGTGCAGCACCTTGATGTGCATCAAGTTGTGCAGCAGCGCGCTGGGAACGCCAGCGGTCTGACTGGCCATGAAGATGGCGGTTCCGGGAACGCGCGTAGCGGAGTTCTTGGCGCTCTTGGCGAAGATCTCGATCGGCAGCGCGGTCTCGTGCATGCGCTCGCGCATCAGCTTGCGTCCGCGCGCCCATGTGGTGAGCAGCGTGAAGGCGATCAGGCCCACCACCAGCGGGAACCAGCCGCCGTCGGGCACCTTGAAGAGGTTCGCCGCGAAGTATGCGCCGTCGATGATCAGGAAGAAGATGACGACCGGCGCAGCGTACCACCACTTCCACTTCCAGACGCCCACGAACAGCACGCCCATCAGCAGCGTGTCGATCGTGACCGCGCCCGTGACGGCAATGCCGTAGGCGCTGGCGAGGTTGGACGAGCTCTGGAAGGTGAGGACGAGGAGGATCACTGCGACCATCAGCGCCCAGTTCACGACCGGAATGTAGATCTGGCCGGCAGCGGTCTCGCTGGTATGGCGGATCGAGAGGCGCGGCATGAAGCCTAGCTGCATCGCTTGATGGGTGATGCTGAAAGCACCGGAGATAACCGCCTGGCTGGCAATGAAGGTGGCCACCGTCGCAAGGATCACGAGCGGCAGGCGGAATTCTTCGCTCGCGAGAAGGAAGAAGGGGTTCTTCACGACTTCTGCGGCCTGCTCGGGCGGCAGGCCTGCAATCATCGCGCCCTGTCCGAAATAGTTTAGCAGCAGGCACGGCATAACGAAGCCGAACCACGAAAGCCGCATCGGACCGCGTCCGAAATGGCCCATGTCGGAATAGAGGGCCTCCGAGCCGGTCACGGCCAGAACCACGGCGCCCATCGCAAGGAAGGCGATGAAGCCATCGGTCACGAAGAACATCACCGCGTAATAGGGATTGAGCGCCCACAGGATGTCGGGGTTCTGGATAATCTGGTTAAGACCGAGGCCCGCGAGCGTAGTAAACCAGATGATCATCACCGGCGCGAACAAGGCGCCTACTTTGGCAGTACCGCGTTGCTGCAAAACGAAAAGGCATACCAGCAACACGAGGGCAATCGGGATAACGTAGGATTGCAGACCCTCGTCGACCACTGTGAGGCCTTCCACAGCGGAAAGCACCGAAATCGCGGGCGTGATCATGCTGTCACCGTAGAACAGCGAGGTCGCGAAAACCCCCAGCAGGACTACCAGCCAGCCCCACTTGGACTTGCCCATGTGGCGGCTGAGCAGCGCGACGAGGGCAAGGCTGCCGCCCTGCCCCTTGTTGTCCGCGCGCATCAGGATGGTGACGTATTGCAGCGCCACCACGATCACCATCGACCAGAATATCAGGCTGACGACGCCGAGCACATGCATCCGGTCGATCGCGATGTTGGCTGCGCCCGCGAAAGTCTCGCGGAATGCATAAAGCGGGCTGGTACCGATATCGCCGAAGACGATACCGATCGCACCGACGGCAAGCGCGGCCTTGGACCCGCCATGGCCGTGGGCCGCAGCGTTTTCCCCGCCATCGGACGGCTGGGAGTTCGGCGTGGTCGCCTCGGTCATATGTGGGTGTAATCCTGCCGCATTGCGTCAAAAACCTTGCGCTGCTGGGTGCGATCCCCGTGCAAGGTCGCGGCGCTTAGCACCAAGGTGGGATCGCCGCAATATCTGCAACACTCACGGCTGGGTGGTTTCGTCGGATGCAGGAGCACCCATACCGAGCAATTGCTGCAGCCGCATAAGCCTCAACGCCAGCGTGTCACGCCAGGGTGCATCCTCGGGTGCGGCCTCCAGCGCCTCGCTCCAAAGTTCCACGGTCCTTCCGACCTGTTCCGCCCTCAACCACGAGAGGCCAAGGAAGTAGCGCGCACCGCCGTTCGTTTCGTCGAGCGCCTGCGCCCTCTCGAAAGCCTTGAGCGCCGGAGGGGTCAAGTTTCCGTCGGCATGTTCGACAAGCGCGATGCCGAGAGCCAACCATGCCTCTGTATCGGCCGGATTTTCCTGCGTTGCGCTGCGATAGAAGCCAGCTGCCTGCATGTAATCGCCGCGACGGGCGAAGCCGTCGCCGGTAAGTATCCAGCGCGAAGGCAGCTGGTCCGCGTCGAAGAAGTCGCGTCTCGAGCTGACCAGCAGCTCGCCATCCAGCCCCTGCTGCGCGCGCGTAGTGCCGGGAGCGGACTGTATGGCGGGCGACCCCTGCAATCCGTAACCGGAGAGGCCGAACAGCAGAGCAGCTCCGAGCAGGCTCCAACCCGAGCGATTGACCTTGAGCAGGAAAACCGCGGCCAGGAAGCTGAGCGCGGCAAGTCCGATGACTGCGATCCAGCTCATGCGCGCCTCCGGAAGCGACGCCAGAACAGCAGCCCCGCAACAAGAACGAGAATCGCTGGTACCGCAAACAGCGGCCAGGTTCTCGCGCTGAGCACGGGCTCATAGCTTACGTAATCACCATAGCGTTCTACCAGCCAGCCGCGCACTTGCTCGGGGCTATCTCCCGAAGCGATGCGGATACGGACCTGGTGGCGCATGTCGCCGGCCATCGGCGCATCGCTATCGGCGATCGACTGCGACTGGCACTTCAGGCAGCGCAGGGTTTCCATCAGCTCCTGCGCCTCGGCCTCCTGCACCGGATCATCAAGCTGGCGATAGGCATAGGGTGCTGGCGGCACCGACTGTTGCGCTGCCACCGGCATTGCGATCATTATCGCGAGCAAGGCGAAGAGCGCCCTCAACTCTCGGCCTTCCGCAGTTCTTCCAGCAGGACCGGGACATGCTCTTCGCGGATATCGCCGATGTGCTGGTAGCGGATGACGCCCTTGCCATCGATCACGAAGGTTTCGGGAACGCCGGAGGAGCCGATGCCCAGCTGGACTTCAGACAGGTCGTCACGCCCGATGCGCGTGTAAGGATTTCCGTGCTGTGTCAGGAACCGCATCACGTCGACCGGCTCGTCCCTGATGGCGACACCGACGATCTCGACTCCCTGCTCCTTGAGGGCTTCGAGCTGCGGAGCCTCGGCAATGCAGGGCAGACACCAGCTAGCCCAAATGTTCAGCAGCTTGGGCCTGCCGTCGTAAAAGTCACGGCTGTCGACACCGGGCCGGTCGAGACTGGCGGGCGGAAGGGTGAAGTAAGGCAATTCGCGCCCTACCATCCGGCTTTCGACGACATCGTCCTTGGGCTGCGTCAGCTGGTAGCCCGCAAGGCCGAGGAAGCCGGAAAACAGCAGCAGCGGGACCCACAGGCGCCAGCTCATGAAACCTTCTCCATTTCGAGACGCCGCGCCGCACCCTTGCGTACGGCCGCGCGACGTTTCAGATCGGTGCGCACCCGACCGATCAGGGCAAGAATACCGCCAAGAGCCACCAGCAAGCCGCCATACCAGATCAGCGTGACGAGCGGCTTCCACCACAGCCGGACCTGCCAGCGCCCGTCATTGGAAGAGCTGCCAACCACGGCATAAAGCTGGCCATTCCAGCGCGTGACGAGAACGCTTTCGGTTGTTTGCTGCGCCGGGGCCCAGAAATTGCGCGACTGCGGTGCAATCTCGATCGGCTCCCCGTCATCGTAACTTACCGCCATGCGCGCAGCCATGGCCGTCCAGTTCGGCCCGGCTATCGGTTCCACCGCTTGCAGTTCAACTGCCCACGGACCGACGGAAGTGCGTTCACCCTCTGCAAGGGCTGCCAGCCGTTCGGTCGAGAAGGCACTTTCGCTGGCCATGCCGAGCAAGGCGACGGCAACGCCGAAATGGGCCATGACCATTCCCCAGACGGCGATCGGCACGCGGCGGAGGTTTCGCCCGCGAAGAGGAAGGAAACTCGCGACGCCAAGTGCAATGGCGAAGGAGAGACCCAGCAGCGGCAACAGCGCGACCTGCGAGACCACGCCGAAGATCACCAGAGCAACCAGCAGGAGGGCGCCAGTTAGCGCCATTTCCCTGGAAATGCGGCTCCAGCTATCGCGCCGCCAGCGCAACAGCGGGCCGACAGCCATCACGGCCAGCATCGGGAAGACGAATACCGCGCTGACGGGATTGAAATAGGGCGGGCCCACCGAAACGCGCACATCGAATGCCTCGGTCAGCAAGGGATAGAGCGTTCCGAGCAGGACCACGGCAAGGATGGCGCTGAGCATCACGTTATTGACGACCAGCGCACCCTCGCGGCTGGCGATCGAGAAGCGCTCGCCCTCGCTGATAGTCCCTGCCCGCAGAGCAAACAGCAGGAGCGCTCCGCCGATATAGAGGCCCAGCAGGATAAGGATGAAGCTGCCGCGTTCCGGATCGACCGCGAAGGCGTGCACGGATGTAAGGATGCCGGAACGCACGAGGAAGGTGCCCAGCATCGACATGGAGAAGGCCACCACGCCCAACATGATGGTCCAGACGCGCAAGGCATCGCGGCTCGCAAGGACGCTGGCTGAGTGCAGCAGTGCGGTCGCAGCGAGCCACGGCATGAGCGATGCGTTCTCCACCGGGTCCCAGAACCAGTATCCGCCCCAGCCCAGCTCGTAATAGGCCCAGTAGCTGCCCGCTGTGATGCCGAGCGTGAGGAAAACCCAAGCGCCGAGGATCCATGGGCGCATCGCACGGGCGAAATCGGGCGTCACATTGCGGGTCAGCAGCGCGCCGACGGCAAAGCTAAAGGCAACCGACAGACCGACGTATCCGAAATAGAGCGTCGGCGGATGCAGCGCGAGGCCGATGTCCTGCAACAGCGGGTTGAGCCCCAGCCCTTCGATCACAGGCTCGGGCAGTCGCTCGAACGGATTCGAGCTGAGCAGGAGGAAAGCGTAGAAGCCGAGCGCCACAAAGCCCTGCGCAGCCAAGGTCGCCTGCATGGTCTTTTCAGGCAGGCGGCGTTCGATGCCTGCGATCAGTGCGCCTGCCAGCGCCATGACGGTGACCCACAGCAGCATCGAGCCTTCGTGGTTCCCCCATGCGCCCGAGAGCTTGAAGATCAACGGCTTGGCCGTGTGCGAATTCATCGCCACCAGTTTGACCGACAGGTCGGTAATGGCGAAAAGCCACAGCAGCATGGCAAAGGAGATCGCCACCAGCCCGCCCTGAAGCACGGCTGCCGGACGCGTCAGCGCAGCGAGATCGCTATTCTCTCCCGCCCTCAGAGCAGCAAGACCGCCGGCAAGCTGCAGCACCGCCAGTGCTGCCGCCAACCAGAGTGCGGCAAGACCGATTTCAGCGATCATTCGAGTCCTACAGTCGTCTCTTCCGCCATCTCGGCGGCCTGGTGTTCGCTCATTTCCTGCAATTCGCGCGGGACGTAATTCTCATCATGCTTGGCGAGCAGGTTGTCGGCTTCGAACGTGCCGTCAGCTGCCAGCCGTCCTTCGGCCACCACGCCCGAACCTTCGACGAAGAGATCGGGCAGGATGCCTGCATATCGCACCGGAATGGCCGAAGCCTCGCGACCGGTGACGGTAAAGGTCACCGTGATGCCGTCCGACAGCGTCTCGAGTGATCCGGGGGCGACCATCCCACCCAGGCGAACGGCCTGACCGACGGCAGGCGGATCGGCCTGCATCTGCTCCGGCAGGTAGAAATAGCTCGCCTGGTTACGCAGTGCGTAGACCGCCAGCAGGGCCGCACCGACAAGCGCGACGAGTGCCAGCAGGACCAGGACGAGGCGCTGGTGCTTCGCCTTCATTTGCGTTTCGCCTTTTCACGGCGCGCTTCGGCGCGTTTCATTGCAATCCAGCTCCATGCAATCATGGCCAGCGTCCCGCCAACGCCGATTGCGTAGGCGGCGTAGACGAAAGTCCACTGGTCGAGTGCCTCGCGCATCAATCGGCCTCCATCGCACGGCGGCGCAGGCGCGCCTCGGCCTGAATGTCTGCGAGAAGCGCGCGCATGCGGGCCAGCACGACACCGCCGAAGATCAACGAGAAGCCGAGCACCGCGACGAGCAGCGGCACGAGGAAGACGCCGTCGATCGCGCTCTTGCCCATGGTGATGCTGGGCGGCTGGTGCAGCGAATTCCACCAAACCACGCTGCGGTTGATTATCGGAATATTGACCGCACCCAAAAGGCCGAAGATTGCGGGGATTCGGGCTGAAATGCCCTCGCGCTGGGCGGCCTGCGCCAGGGCGATATAAGCGATGTAGAGGAAGGCGAGGACCAGCATCGAGGTCAGCCGGCCATCCCAGACCCACCATGTGCCCCAGGTCGGGCGGCCCCATACGGAACCGGTGACAAGGCAGATGATCGTGAAGACGAGGCCCGGCACAGCTGCACCGCGTGCCGCGATGGCCGCCAGGGGATGCCTCCAGACGAGGAAGACGAGGCTGGAAATAGCGATCGCGGTCCAACCTCCCATTCCAAGCCATGCGGTCGGGACGTGGATGAAGATGATGCGCACCGTCTCGCCCATCAGCCGATCGGGCGGCACTTGCGTGAAACCCCAGAATAGCGCCGCTGCAGTAAGCAGCAGGCCGCCAGTCAGCAGGACCGGAGTCAACCAGCCAGCGAGGGCCAGGAAGCGTTTGGGATTGGCGAAACCGTGCATGTCGAAAGCCGTGTGGTCAGCCTATTGCAGTAGCGGCCTCAACGGGCAAGCATGATCAGCGTCCGATCAGTTCCTGCGCCATCTTGTCTGCTACTTGGTCGGGCGAATTGCCGCTTGTATCGCTTTCCTGCCAGATCTGTTCGAGCCGGCCCGGGATAAGCGCGATCCGCTTGCGGACTTCGTTGATGTCGCAGGGTGCGCCCTTATTGCGGCACAGATATTCGAGCGTGACCGAGATGATACCGCCGGCATTGATGACATAGTCCGGGGCGTAGAGGATACCACGCTTGGCCAGCATGGGACCGTGCTCGGGACGCTTCAGCTGGTTGTTCGCACCGCCGGCCACGATCTTGCAGTCGAGACGGGCGAGGCCTTCGTCATCGAGGATCGCGCCAAGGGCATTGGGCGAGAACACGTCGCAAGCCACCGACATGACGGCATCGGACGCGACGGTGTCGGCGCCGATTTCCTTGGCCAGCGCCTCGCAGCGGTCTTCATGGATGTCGGCCAGCGTCAGCTTCGCGCCTTCCTTGGCGAGCAGTCGGGCGACACCGCCGCCAACGCTGCCGGTGCCCTGGATGGCGACATGGACGCCTTCCATGCTGTCCTTGCCGAGCTTGTGCTTCACTGCGGCCTTGATGCCGTGGAAAATGCCGAGTGCGGTGAACGGACCCGGATCGCCGCCAGCAGCGTCTTCGCCGTCGACCGGAAGACCGGAAACATACTGGGTGCGTTCTGCGACCGCTGCCATGTCCGCTTCGGAAATGCCGACGTCTTCGGCGGTCACATATTGTCCGCCCAGAGCATCGACCGCGTCGGCGAATGCCGCGAGCATCTCAGGTGTCTTGGTCTTGTCGGCATCGGCCAGAATCACTGCCTTGCCGCCACCCATGGGCAGGCCGGCCATCGCGTTCTTGTAGCTCATGCCGCGCGAAAGACGCAGCGCATCGCGCATGGCATCGCCGGGTTCCGCATAGTGCCAGAAGCGGGTTCCGCCCGCACCGGGGCCGAGATGGGTCGAATGGAGTGCGATTATCGCAGTCAGGCCGCTTTTCGCGTCGCGTACTAGCTGCACCAGCTCGTGATCGTCATAGTCCGCTTCGGTCCAGAATGCAGTCATCAGCCTCTCGCCCCTTTGGATAAGGTATCTCTATACCCGGTGCGAAAGGAGAAAATGGGGCGATCGACGGGGTTCGAACCCGCGACCTCCGGTACCACAAACCGGCGCTCTAACCAACTGAGCTACGATCGCCACATGCCCCCGGAACGCTGCCGGGAAGGCGGCACATATACGCGAGCGGCGGGCCGTCAACCCGCCTTGCGCAACGGCGCGTGCCTGTTGCACAACGAGGCCGATATGGGAAGTGAAAAAGCGTTTCAACCCTCAGTTGCGCAACTATCTTTCTCGCCTTGATAGCGCGTTACGAGTGGCTATCGTGCATTTCCATGAATGCCCCGGGCGAATCCTCCACTGAATTGCTGCTCTCGAAACCCGGCGTGCAGCGTGTTCCGAGCGACAAGCTCGAGCTTTTCCAGATGCGCGATTTCCTCGGGCCGGAGCTGCGCGACCAGATCATCGCGTTGATCGAAAAGGACCGCCGACCCTCCACCCTGGCCGATGCGGGCGATGATCACTACTTCCGTACCAGCGAGACTTGCGATCTCGACGCCGAGGACCCCGCGGTACGCGAACTCGAAGCCATGCTCACCGCGCTCAATGGTATCGATCCGGCCTATGGCGAGCCGCTGCAGGGCCAGCGCTATGATGTCGGGCAGGAGTTCAAGCCGCATTGCGACTATTTCAATCGCGATGGCCAGGACTGGGAGAAATACTGTTCGGTCGCAGGGCAGCGCACCTGGACCTTCATGATCTACCTCAACGAGGTCGAGGCTGGCGGGGCGACACGGTTCAAGGCGGTGAAGAAGACTTTCCAGCCCGAAGCCGGCAAGCTGGTATGCTGGAACAACATGCGGCCCGACGGGCGCGAGAACCCCAACACGATCCATCACGGCATGAAGGTTCGCAAGGGCGTCAAATACGTGATCACCAAATGGTATCGCGAAAAGGAGTGGGGATGGTGATCGAGGCTGGAAAGTCCCTGGAGGGCGGCTGTCACTGCGGAACCGTCCGTTTCCGCCTGACCGTGCCCGAAAACGCGATCGTCAGGCGCTGCAACTGTTCGATCTGCGCGATGAAGGGCGTCGTCATGCTCGATGTGCCGATGACTTCGCTGGAGATAACACGAGGCGAAGAAGAGCTATCGCTCTATACGTTCGGAAGCGGGCAGGCGAAGCATCGCTTCTGCCCGAAATGCGGCATTCACACCTTTCACCAGTTGCGGTCCGAGCCCGATCATTACGGTGTGAACATGGCCTGCGTAGACGGTATCTCGATCTACGAGCTTTCAGAAGTGCCGGTGTTCAACGGCCGGCGCCATCCCGGTGATGGCAACGCTTATGAATATGCGGGCGTATTGCGCTTCGAACCGACCGGGAATTGACACCGATCAAATTCACCGCCCGCCCGAGGTGGTAGAATGCCCGAATTCTGAAGCGATAAAGGGCAAAACCATGGATCAGTTCGAGAAAATCCGCGCGCAGCTGGAGAGCCGGCTCGCAGACCTTCTGGAAAGAGCGGAGGTCATCGAGGACGACTTGCGCCATCCGCTAGACGCCGATTCGAGCGAGCAGGCGGTCGATCTCGCCGATGACGAGGCGTTGGAAGGCGTGGACGAAGTGCTGCGCAAGGAGATCGCCCAGATCCGGATGGCCTTGCAGAGGATCGAAAACGGGACCTACGGCACCTGCGTGACCTGCGGCAAGGACATCGCCAAAGCCCGCCTTGAGGCGCGCCCGATCGCCACGCGCTGCATCGATTGCGCGGCCTGAAGCGCAAAGAAAAAGGGCGGCCCCGCAAGGCCGCCCTTCGAAACTTCGTCGCTACTCGCGAACAGCTTACTTCTTGAGCGTAAGCCCGCCGAAGCGCTTGTTGAAGGCTGCAACGCGGCCGCCTTCCTGAAGCTGCTGCTTGCCGCCGGTCCATGCCGGGTGGCTGGTGGGGTCGATGTCGAGCGTCAGCGTGTCGCCTTCGCTGCCCCAGGTCGAGCGCGTCTGGAATTCGGTACCATCGGTCATCTTGACCGTGATCATGTGGTAATCGGGGTGACCTTCGGCCTTCATGATAAACGTCCTTCTAGCTTCGGAGCGGTTCCGACCGATCCAGCTGTTTGTGGAGAAGGCGCGCGGTTAGCGCCGCGCGCGGGATTTTGCAACCCTATTCGGGTGCGTCGGCGATCATGGCTGTGAAGCTGACTTCGCAGGTCACCTTGCCATCGACCGAAGCCTCGCCCGCAAACTTGCAGACGCGGGCGCGCTTCTGGACGAAGCTGGCCTTGAGGTCGAGCAGCACGCCCGGCGTTACCGGAGCGCGGAATTTCGCGTTCTCGATCGCCATGAAATAAACGAGCTTGCCCGATCCGGCCAGGCCGAGGCTTTCCACCGCGAGCACGCCAGCTGCCTGAGCCAGCGCCTCGATCTGGAGGACGCCCGGCATGATCGGCGCACCGGGGAAATGTCCCTGGAAGAAATCTTCGTTGAAGCTGACCGCCTTTACCGCGTGGATACGCTCGTCCGGGACGAGTTCGGCCACGCGGTCGACGAGTAGCAGGGGATAGCGGTGCGGAAGGCGCTTCAACACCTCGACGACGTCGAAACCGGTATCGCTCATATCCCCTGCTCCCTTGTCTGGCTTAGCGACCGCTCGGCTGGGCCGGCTGCTGCTGCTGAGCCTGCTGCTGCGCCTGCTGCTGGCGGGCGGCGGCGATCAGGCGGATCTGCTGAACCTGCTGGAAAGCTCCCACAGCCTGCTGCGAAGGCTGCCATCCCTGCGGCGGCGTTACCTGAACCGCGACCGGCGCGGCGTCCATCGCGTCGAGGACTTTCTGATTGATGTTCGCTGCCTGGTTCGACCAGACCAGCGAATCGGGCGAAAGCACGGCCACGATGTTGTTCTGGGTAATCACCGACTGCAGGGCGGTGCCGTACTGGTTGAGGACCTGCTCGACCGCATAAACGCGAGCCGCGTCGAGACGGTTCGAAAGCTGGCCGAGTTCCTGGTCGAGCGTCTGCACCTGCTGTGCCTGGGTGGTGCCTTGGTAAGCCTGCATCTCGGTCTGGTTGAGCTGACCGTCACCGTCGGTGTCGAACGGCTGCACCAGCGCCTGGCGCTGCTGGCTCTTCTGCTGGAGCGAAGTGATATCCGCCGCATAGGTGGTGTTGATCTGCTGGTATGCGGTGTTCAGCGCGTTGCTGAAAGCGATCGTAGCCGGAGCATTGGCAACGGCGATGTTACCCGAAACCTGCGCAGCGGCGGGGGTAGCGGCAATGGCCGCACCGGCGAGGCTCGCAGCGGCAAGGGTCTTGGTGAAAAGTTTCATTAGAATTGCGTTCCTACGTTGAAGGAAAGGGTCTTGGTGTCGTCACCCGGCTGCGTTTTAATAGCATGCGATAGATCGATCCTGAACGGACCGAAGGGCGAGTTCCAGTTCACACCGATACCCACGGTGATACGGGGGCTCGGGCTGTCGCCGAGCAGGACTTCCTTGTAGAAGCCGTTGGGGTCGAGCACCACGTCGTTCGGATTGCCGTCGGCATCGACCGCATCGAAGGTGTTACCGGTGCTCGGGAAATCGTCGGTCGGATCGTCGGGCGTATTATTGTCGTCGATGACCGGATTGCCATCCGCATCGTAGAGCGGACCGAAGAAGATCGCGCGTCCGAACTGCGTCTGCTGGAAGCTGTTCGGGAAATCGGCGAGGATGGGGCGGTCGATCGCAAAGAGCGAACCGATGTCGGCCCAGATCGAGGGGCGCAGGCCCATTTCACGCGCGCCCGAACCGAGCGGGATTTCGAGCTCCGCACGGCCGAGATAATAGGCGCGGCCGCCCAATGCATCGTCGAACTGATTGCTGTCGATCTCGCGGAATTCCTCGATCGTCTGCAGCGTGCGCGGCGTGGTCGGATCGCTGTCGAGGTCCTGGTAGCGCAGGCGCACGACGCGCGGGCCGAGACCGCGAATGTCGAAGCCTCGGAACTGGGATTCGCCCAGGAAGAAGCGGTCGGTCAGGCGAACGTCGTCGAAGCCCGGGTTCGGATTGTCCTTGAGGGCATGGATCCAGCCGCCTTCAGCATTGAGCGAGAAGATGAAGCCACTGCCGAGCGAGAACCACTTGCCCATCTGCGCACGCATACGGGCGTATTTCACGTCGCCGCCGAGACCTGCGAATTCGGTCGTGACCGAGATACGCTCGCCGCGCGTAGGACGCAGCCGGCTGTCGAGCGAATCGTAGTTCAGCGTCAGGCCGACGATCGACGAGGTACGCTGGCCTACCGCTTCGCAAACGAACCGCGAGCCGATGCATTCCTCGATGCCGTCTCCGTCGGAGTCGTTGAAGAAGTTGGAACCGACCGTGATGTCTTCGTAATTGAAGGTGTAGCTGCCGATCAACGCCATGTATTCGGTGAGCGGAACGCCGGCACGCATCTGGAAGCCGGTGGTCGCCTGCTTGTAGCGGTTGCTGGCGAAGGTGAAGCGCTCGTTGTCGAATTCGCGGTGGTAGACGTCCGCGCCCATCGAGATATTGCGGTCGAAGACGTAAGGCTCCGAGAAGCTGACGTTGGCCGACTTCGAATAGCGCGAATAGTTCAGGCTGAGACCGATGGTCTGGCCGCGACCGCGGAAGTTGCGCTGGCGAATCGAGCCGGCGAGAATGAACTGCTCGATCGACGAGAAACCGGCCGAAAGCTGGAGTTCGCCGGTGGGCTGTTCCTCGATATTGGCTTCAAGCACGATGCGGTCGGGCGCGCTGCCTTCAACCTGCGATATCTCGAAGTTTTCCTGAAAGAAACCGAGCGACTTGATGCGCGCTTCGGAACGCTTGATCGCGAGGCTGTTGAAGGCATCGCCTTCTGCAACACGGAATTCGCGGCGCACGACCTTGTCCTGCGTCAGCGTGTTGCCGTTCACGTCGATCCGCTCGACGTAGACGCGCGGCGCTTCGCGCAGGGCAAAGGTCACGTCCATGGTCAGGTCGTCGGGATTGCGGCGGAAGTCCGGACGGACATCGGCAAAGGCATAGCCGAACGTACCGGCAAGGTCGGTGAGCTGTTCGACCGTGTCTTCGACGCGCTGTGCGTCATACCAGTCGCCGGTCTGCATCGGCAGGCGCTGGGTCATGGAATCGCTGTCGAAGTCGCGCAGTTCGCTTTCGACCTTCACTTCACCGAACTTATAGCGTTCGCCCTCTTCCACCACATAGGTGATGATGAAGTCTTCTTTGTCGGGCGTGAGCTCGGCCACAGCGGAAACGACGCGGAAATCGGCATAGCCCTGGGTCAGATAGAAAGTACGCAGCTGCTGCTGATCGAAGGCCAGACGGTCGGGGTCGTAGCTGGTGTTCGAGCTGAGGAAGGTTAGCAGGCGCGCTTCCTTCGTGACCATCTCGCCCTTCAGATCGCCATCGGAAAACTGCTCGTTACCGATGATGTTGATCTGGCGAACCTTGGACTTCGGGCCTTCGTTGATCTCGAAGACGATATCCACGCGGTTTTGGCTAAGCTGGACCAGCTGCGGCTCGACCGTGGCGGCGAAGCGGCCCTGGCGCTTGTAAAGCTCGATGATGCGCGACACGTCGGCGCGAACCTTCGAACGGGTATAGATCTGGCGCGGAGCGAGACGGATTTCCGGCAGGATCTTGTCCGCCTTGATGCGCTCGTTACCCTCGAGGAGGATGCGGTTGATGACCGGGTTTTCGACCACCGAGATGACGACATTGCCGCCTTCGTTCACAACACTGACGTTGGAGAACAGTTCGGTCGCGTAAAGATCCTTGAGGACCTGGTCACCCGCGGCCTGGGTGTAGGGATCGCCCGGACGCAGGCGAATGTATGACAGGATGGTCTGCGGCTCGAGGCGCTGGGCGCCAGCCACTGCGATTGTCCGAACGACGTCCTGCTGCTGGAGCGTGTTCGGCTGTTCGGCCTGCGCCGCGCCCTGCCCTTCGGCGGTCGCATCGGCACCGGTTTCCTGCGCCATCGCCGTAACCGGCAGTGCGCCCAGAACGGTGCCTGCCAGAAGGCCGGCCATCACGCGCTTGCTGCGCAGTTTCGCTTCGCTTGCGGAAGTCGCAATTCCAGTCATCGACAAGGGAGTTCCCGTCCTCAAATAATCCATCGGCCTGCGCCCTGCGGAGGCCAGTTGGCCCCCTGCCCGATGCAGGCCGTCCAATCAAGCCGTGTGGCACCTAACCAGGCGCCTGACACGACCCTTTCCCCGCCTAATTCCCGAAGAAGGGAAGTTTGGCGATGTCGATGAAGGTGACGAAAACCATCAGCGCCAGCACGAGGGCCACGCCGGCCCTGTAGGCCACCTCCGTCGAGCGGGGTCCCAAGGGCTTCCGGCGGATTGCTTCTGCCGCGTAGAAAGCCAGGTGCCCGCCGTCGAGTGCCGGGATTGGCAGGAGGTTGATGAATGCCAAGTTAAGCGAGATCAGCGCTGCAAAGTTGATGAAAGCGAGCGGTCCGAGACTCAATTGCTCGCCTGCGAACTTGCCGATCGTGACCGGTCCGCCCAGCTCCTTTACCGAGCGATCGCCGACGATGATCTGCTTGATCCCGGTGACCATCATGTCGACCAGCTTGCCGGTCTGGGTGACCGCTAGCCCCATGGATTCGACAATCCCTACCTCTTCGAAAGCCAGACCATTCGAATAGACACCGATGCGGCCGATGCGCGATTCATTGCCGAACTGGTCGGTCTCCGTAACGTCACCGATGGTAACCGGGATTTCGAGCGTTTCGTTGCCGCGTTCGATCTGCATTTCGATCGTGCGACCCGGATACATCAGGACCCTGTCCTGGATATCCTGAAACTCGATTACCTCTTCGCCGTCGATCGCGACAATACGGTCGCCTTCGCGAAGGCCCGCATCGCGTGCGACCGATTCCTCGGCAAAGCTGCGGACGATGTTGGTTTGAGTGGGGTCTTCGGCGACCGGCTTACCGTAGAACGCGAAAAAGCTTGCAAATATCGCCAGCGTTATCAATATGTTGGCAGCAGGACCTGCGAAAACGATCAGCGCACGTTTCCAGAGCGAGGCGTGGTGGAAGCTGCCGTCACGCTCTTGGGGCGTGGCCTTCTCGATCTGGTCGGGATGCGGAATGCTGGCGGGGTCCATGTCTCCCTTGAATTGGACATATCCGCCCAGCGGCAGGGCACAGAGCTTCCAGCGCGTGCCGCGCTTGTCGGTCCAGCCGAAAAGTTCCTTGCCGAAACCGACGGAGAACGCCTCCGCCTTAACGCCGAACCAGCGTCCGACGAGATAGTGACCCAGCTCGTGCAGGGTCACCAACGGCCCCAGCAGAAGCGGGAAACCGATGAGATACATCCAGAAAGGGATCGATCCGTCCAAGGTCAGGCTTGCTCCATCATCGCGCTTGCGCGCATCCGCGCATCCTCATCAACGCGCAGCACCTCTTCGAGGGTCCGCGGCGCAGCCGGAAGCTCTTTTTCCGTGAGGACGCGTTCAACCAATAGCGCAATACGGCTGAACGGGATGTTACCTGCCAGGAATGAGGCCACGGCAACCTCGTTTGCAGCATTGAGCGTCGCCGGGGCCGCCCCGCCCGCCTGAGCCGCCTCGCGGGCGAGCCTGGTGGCGGGAAAGCGGTCTTCATCGGGCTTGAAGAACGTGAGCTCCCCGATCTCAGCGAGGTCTAGCGGGTTCATCGGCGTATCCATGCGCGCAGGCCATGCAAGGCAGGATGCGATGGGCACACGCATGTCGGATGGTCCGAGCTGCGCCAAGGTCGACCCGTCGCGGTACTCAACCATCGAATGAATAACGCTTTGCGGGTGGACCACGATACGGATCTTGTCGAGACCGACGGGGAACAGGTGATGGGCTTCGATCAGTTCGAGGCCCTTGTTGAACATCGTGGCACTGTCGACGCTGATCTTTGCGCCCATGTCCCAGTTGGGGTGTGCAATCGCTTGCGCAGGCGTGGCCGCATCGAGCTGGTCCTGCGACCATGTACGCAAGGGGCCCCCGCTGGCCGTGAGCGTGATCGTGCGGACCTCGGACAGTTTCCCGCCCTGCAGACACTGGAAGATCGCATTGTGTTCGCTGTCGACGGGAAGCAGCGTGGCCTTGTGACGCTTGACCGCCTCGGTCATCACCTCGCCAGCGGAAACCAGCGCCTCCTTGTTGGCGAGCGCGACAGTCGCGCCCTGCTCGATCGCCGCCATGACCGGGCCAAGCCCGGCACAGCCGACGATTGCCGCCATCACGATATCGACGGGGCGCGATGCCGCTTCGCACAGCGCAGTGCGTCCAGCGGCAGCCTCGACATTCGAACCGGCCAATGCCTCGCGCAAATCGTCAAGCCGCGCATCGTCGGCGATCACTGCGACCTTCGCTCCGAATTCGCAGGCGAGTTTGGCCAGGTCGGTCACGTTGGAGTGCGCAGTCAGGGCCTCGACACGCCATTCGTCGGGATTGCGCCGGACGAGATCGAGCGTAGAGGCTCCAACCGATCCGGTTGCGCCAAGGATCGTAATCGAACGGGTCATAGACTCACACCCAGAAACGCGCCCCCAATCAGCACGACAGGGATCATGCCGTCGGTCCGGTCGAAAAAGCCGCCGTGACCCGGGATCAGCCTGGAGCTGTCCTTCACCCCGGCCTTGCGCTTGAGCCAGCTTTCAAGAAAATCGCCAGCCTGCGCGGCCACAGCGAGCAGCGCACCGATTGCGATGATGGTGCCTATCTCGCCCATCTCGAAGCTCATGGTCGTGGCACCGCTGATCTGCCGCGCCGCGAAATAGATGAAGACTGCAAGCCAAGTACTCGCACCCACGACACCGCCGAGAAGTCCCGCCCAAGTCTTGGAAGGGCTAATGCTGGGCGCGATTTTCGGCCCGCCCAGCGTTCGCCCGAAGAAGTATGCGAAAGTGTCGACGGCAATCACCGTGCCTACCACGCCGACGATCATGCCCGGCTGCAATTGGGCGAGGATCACGCCAGCGAGCACGATATAGGCCGTGCCAGCCGCAATCGCTATGATGCGCGCCATGAGGCTATCGGTCGCTTTCAAAACCAGCAGTACGAACTCGACGAGCGTGGCAGTTACGACCGCGGTGATGAACAAATCGAGCCACGGATCGCCCGCCATCAGCGCGGCGGTCGCGACTGCCAGCATTACCGCAGCAGACAGCAACCTGATGGGCAGATCGGCATTCTTGCCCTTTGCCGGAGCTTCACCTGCCACCAAATCGCCTCTCCCGGCCCGCAAACTGGTCTAGCGCGTCATGCAGATGCGCTGGCGTGAAGTCGGGCCACAACACGTCAGTGAAGATCATTTCCGCATA
>JABDNC010000258.1 GCA_013001165.1 Erythrobacter sp. | reverse complement strand
ACATAGACCACGGGATTTCCGGCGCCTGAAGCCGCCGAGTAGAAAATCCTGTTTTGATCGGCAAGGCCCACGGTCATGGCGTTGACCAGGATGTTGCCGTTGTAGCTGGGGTGAAAGTTTACCTCGCCGCCGACCGTGGGCACGCCGACGCAATTGCCGTAGCCGCCGATGCCCGCGACCACGCCTTGCACGAGGTGCTTCATTTTCGGGTGGTCGGGACGGCCGAAACGCAGCGCATTGGCATTCGCCACCGGACGTGCGCCCATGGTGAAAACGTCGCGCAGGATACCGCCAACGCCGGTCGCCGCGCCCTGGTAGGGTTCGATGTAGCTCGGGTGGTTGTGGCTCTCCATCTTGAAGATGGCGGCCTGTCCGTCACCGATGTCGATCACGCCCGCGTTCTCGCCCGGACCGCAAATCACCCAAGGTGCCTCGGTCGGCAGCTTCTTCAGGTGAAGCCGTGAGGACTTGTAGGAACAATGCTCGCTCCACATGACCGAAAAGATGCCCAATTCCACGAGGTTGGGCTCGCGACCGAGTGCGTGAAGGACGCGATCGTATTCTTCTTCGGAGAGGCCGTGCTGGGCGACGATGTCGGGGGTGATTTCGCTCATGGCCCGCGCCCTTACGGCGCGCGGAGCGCGGGCGCAATATCTAGCGCGGGTGACTGGCCACTCCGAGACCGATTTCGTTGCGGTGCCAGCGCGTGCTGCCGACCCAGAATGCGATGGCGGTCAGGACAGCGAAGGCGAACAAGCCGAGCAGGAGAAACGGTGCGCCTACATCCGTCGGTTCGGGCCCGAGCCAATTGATGGCCTGGAACGCGAGCATGATGGTGAGGAGAATGGCGATCGGGCCGACAGGTCCCTTGGTCCGCTTGAGGTACCACCACACGGCAAATCCGACGATCGCGAGTTCGACAGCGATTGCGGCTAGCGGATAATTCCACAGGCCGAGACCGATCTTGTGCTCGCCACCCGCGATGGTGAGGTCGGGGCGATGCGAAATCCAGTCGAGCACCCAGTGTGACACCACTACAAGCGCCGCCCATACCGCAGCGACCGAGTTGCGCGTGATCATTGCCACGAAAATGCCGAAGCCTACTGCAAAGGCAGCTGTCCCCACCAAGCTGTGGGTTATAGGATAGTTGTAAAAATCGAGCGGGTTCATAGCGGTGATGCCGGGCACGAGCCGGAGGTTCTCGATCCCGACCAGGGCGAACGCGAAAAACGCCCAGTCAACTAACTGTGCCGCGACGAACAGCATTCCGAGCTTGGGTGCTTCCTGCGTTACAGCGCCCGCAGCAAAAGCTGGTGCGAAGTGCCCGATAAACATGTCAGGTCTGCCTCGTCAGGCGAGCTTGCTGGCAGCGAAGGTCGCGACGGTGGCGGCAACCGCGGTGGCGAAAGCGCCCCAGCAGATATCTGCGATCGTCACGGTCGTGGACCACTGTTTTAGCGTCGCCTGATTGGTCAGGTCATAAGTGGCGTAACAGATTGCACCGAGTAGCGCGCCATTCAGAGCAGCTGCGCCAAGCCCACCGGCAAGACCGGGGCGAACCGCGAACCAGACGATCGCGGCGACATAGGCGGCGTAGAAGACGAGGGCGGGGCCCATGCGGAAGCTGTCGGCCAGCATATCGCCAAGGCGGGGGCGGTAGAAATTGTCTCCCGCCCATCCGAGCCACATCGCATCCAGCACACCGAAGGCCAAAGCGGCCGCAATAAAGGCTACAATCCACGTCATATCGGCTCCCCACTGTTTTGACCTTCTTGACCGCGCGCCCGCGCGCCGTCAATGCTCGGGCCCATGGCAGAGGGTCAAGACAAACCGATCGCGGACATGAGCTTCGAAGAGGCGCTGCGCGCCCTGGAGGGCGTGGTCCGCAGTCTGGAAAGCGGCGATGTGCCGCTCGACGACAGCATTTCGCTCTACGAACGCGGCGAGGAACTGCGCAAGGCATGCCAGGCGCGGCTCGATGCGGCGCAGGCCAAGATCGAAAAGATCGTGTCGGGCGCCGACGGCAAGCCGCAGGGCACCGAACCTTTCGATGCGCAGGGCTGAGGCGTGAACGCGATGACCGGCATGCCCGACTTGCTCTCCGACGCTTTCGAGCAGGTCCAACGCGATGTCGACGCTGCTTTCGACGCCTATCTCCCCGTCCCGCAGGACACGCGCGCCCGTCTGGTCGAAGCTATGCGCTATGCTGCAATCGGCGGCGGCAAGCGCGTGCGACCGCTTCTTGTATGCGCCACTGCAAAGCTGTTCGGCGTTGACCGCGATGCGGCCGTTGCCGCTGGTTGCGCGGTCGAGGCGATCCACGCATATTCGCTGATCCATGACGATCTGCCGTGCATGGACGATGACGACCTGCGCCATGGCAAGCCGACATTGCACAAGGTCTATGACGAAGCGACGGCAGTGCTGGCGGGCGACTGCCTCCACGCGCTCGCCTTCGATATCCTGACGATGCCGGGCACCAGCAGTGATCCTTTCGTGCGCGCCGAACTTGTGGCGACGCTTGCCAAGGCCAGCGGCCATGAAGGCATGGCCGGCGGTCAGATGATGGATATCGTCTCGGACGAGGAAGAATACGACTTGCGGCAGGTCACCCGCCTGCAGCAGCTCAAGACCGGTGCGCTTCTGGCTGCCAGCGTCGAAATGGGTGCGGTTCTCGGCAAGGTCCCGCCCGAAGGTCGCACGCACCTGCGCGCCTATGCCCGCGACATCGGCCTTGCGTTCCAGATCGCCGACGATCTGCTCGACGTAGAAGGCGATGAAGAAAAGGCCGGCAAGGCGCTGC
>JABDNC010000239.1 GCA_013001165.1 Erythrobacter sp. | reverse complement strand
GCGCTCGATCATGAACTTGGGCGCAGCCGAGCCACCGATGGTGGCTGCCCTGAGCTTGGGCAGTTCGAGGTTGTTGGCGTCGCAATATTGGAAATGCGCCAGCCAGACGGTCGGCACGCCGGCGCTGTCGGTCACGCCTTCCTTGAGCATCATTTCGTGCAGCACCGCTGGATCGTTCACCGCGCTGAACACGAATTTGATGCCTGCCATCGCGCCGGCATAGGGAAGGCCCCAGCTGGCCGCGTGGAACATCGGCACCACGGGCAGCATCACGGACGATGCACTGAAGTTGAAAGTCGACGGCTGCAGCCCGGAGATCGCATGCAGGACCGTGCTGCGATGCTCATACTGGACGCCCTTGGGATTGCCCGTGGTGCCGCTGGTGTAGCAGATCATGCAAGGGTCGCGTTCGTCGCCCTCGACCCACTCGAAATCGCCGTCTTCGGCGCCTATCCAGTCTTCGAACGAGGTCGTGTGTTCGCCGCTATCGAAGCAGATGTAATGGTCGACCTGCGGCCAGCGATCGCGCATCTTGTCCACGATCGGCTGGAACATCGCGTCGTAGATCACCACGCGATCGTCTGCGTGATTGACGATGTACTCGAGCTGGTCGTCGAACAGGCGCGGATTCACAGTGTGGAGCACGCCGCCCATCCCCGCCACGCCATACCAGCTGACGAGGTGGCGTGAGTGATTCATCGCGATGCTGGCGACCTTATCGCCCGGCTTCAGGCCAAGCCTTTGCAGCGCCTGCGCCATCTTCAGCGCGTCGCGGCGGATGCCTTGCCAATTTGTCCGGGTCTCGGTTCCATCCGCCCAGCGGGTCACGATTTCTCGGGTCGGCGCCTCACGTGCCGCGTGGTCGATCACATGCGTCACGCGCATGGTCCAGTCCTGCATCGCTCCGAGCATTCAGCCTCTCTCCTTGCCTTTTAGCGCCTCTCCCGGCGCTTGTCGGTCAGGCGACGAGGCGAAGGTGCGAGCCGCCGCGCCGCTTGTCGAGCTGCACCTTGGCAAGGCCCGGCACGCTTGCCAAGCGTTCTGCTAGCTCACCGTCGAGGGCGAATTGGCGACCGAGATGCATGATGGGCTCGTAATCGCCACCTATCCGTAGCGTCACCATGACCTCGTCCTTGCCCGGCCCGGCTTCGAGCAATTCGCGGCACAAGGCCTGGACGGCGGATTCCTCAAGGATGTCCATCGTGAGGATCATCGGAGTCGAACCCTTAACGTCCGCCAGCGGAGTGCCGCCGCGCACCGTGATGCGGGGTGGTTCGTCGGGACTGGGCGAATCCAACTCAACCTGAAGCAACACGCAGGTCTGCTCCTCGGCCCATTTCATGAAGCGTTCGACCATGCTCTCCTCGAAACATGCCGCGCTGAATTGGCCGGTGGCATCGGAAAAGTCGGCACGGATGAAGGGCTTGCCGCGTCGGGTAGTGCCCTTGTTCACCTTCTCGACCATGGCCGCCATGACCGCGTTGGAGCGACCCCCGACAGGTGCGCCGCCCGCCATAAGCGAGGCATACGTGCGCGCACCATTGGCCGAGGCAATATCCTTCCATGCGGCGACCGGATGGGCGGAAAAATAGAAGCCG
Source organism: Erythrobacter sp. (assembly GCA_013001165.1). Taxonomy (GTDB): domain Bacteria; phylum Pseudomonadota; class Alphaproteobacteria; order Sphingomonadales; family Sphingomonadaceae; genus Qipengyuania. The sequence continues at coordinate 2,482 of JABDNC010000239.1, read as the reverse complement.
AAGTTCTCGCGCTCCCGCGCCATGCGCTCGGCGCGCGGCCAGTCCTCGACCTCGCGCAAGCGCAGGGTTTCACCCGGCGCATCGTCACCGCCGAACATGCTCGCCTGACCGCTAGTACGTTCGCGGTCGGCGGCGTCGGCGACCGCGAGCAACATGTCGGCATTCTCGAAGACCTTCGCACGGTTCGGTTCGAGGCTGTCGAGCGCCCCTGCACAGGCCAGCGCCTCCAACTGGCGCGAATTTAGCGAGCCTTTGGGAATGCGCTCGAACAGGTCCTGCAGGCTGTCGAACTGGCCCGAAACCTCGCGCTCGGCGACGATGGCTTCCATCGCCTTCTCGCCGACATTGCGAATGCCCGCGAGCGCATAGCGAACGGCATAGCCATTGTCGGTTTGCTCGACCGTGAACTCGGCTTCCGACTTGTTGAGGCAAGGCGGCTCTACCGCGATGCCCTGTCGCCGGGCGTCATCGACGAAGATCGTCAGCTTTTCCGACTGGTGCATGTCGAAGCACATCGAGGCGGCGAAGAATTCTTCCGGATAGTGCGCCTTCATCCACGCGGTCTGGTACGCAAGCAACGCATATGCGGCGGCGTGCGACTTGTTGAAGCCGTAGCCAGCGAATTTGTCGATCAAGTCGAACAGTTCGTTCGCTTTCGCCTTTTCGATCCCGCTGACTTCCTTGCACCCCGCCACGAAGCGTTCGCGCTGGATGTCCATTTCAGCCTGAACCTTCTTGCCCATGGCGCGGCGCAGCAAGTCTGCATCGCCGAGCGAGTATCCGGCGAGGATCTGTGCCGCCTGCATGACCTGTTCCTGATAGACGAAAATCCCGTAGGTTTCGGCGAGAATGCCTTCGAGCTTCTCGTGCGGATATTCGATCGGCACCTCGCCCGCCTTTCGCTTTCCGAACAGCGGAATGTTGTCCATCGGGCCGGGACGATAGAGCGAGACGAGTGCAATGATGTCGCCAAAATTGGTCGGCTTTACCGCCGTCAGCGTGCGGCGCATGCCTTCCGATTCCAGCTGGAACACGCCGACCGTGTTACCCGCCTTCATCAGTTCGTAGACCGCCGGATCGTCCAGCTCCAGCTGCGAGAGATCGATCTCGATATCGCGCTTCTTGAGGAGGTCGGTTGCCTTCTTGAGGACCGACAGCGTCTTCAGCCCAAGAAAGTCGAATTTGACGAGACCGCTGCTCTCGACATTTTTCATGTCGTATTGCGTCACCGGCATGTCCGAGCGCGGGTCGCGGTAGAGCGGCACGAGCTGCGCCAGCGGACGGTCGCCGATCACCACGCCCGCCGCGTGGGTTGAGCTGTTGCGCGGAAAACCTTCCAGCTGCATCGCGAGGTCGATCAGGCGTTTGACCTCGTTGTCGTTATCGTATTCGGCCTTGAAATCCGCCGCTCCGTTTAGCGCACGCGGCAGCGTCCAGGGGTCGGTCGGATGGTTAGGCACCATCTTGCAGATGCGGTCGACATGGCCGTAGCTCATCTGGAGGATGCGACCCGTATCGCGCAGCACGGCGCGCGCTTTCAGCTTACCGAAGGTGATGATCTGCGCGACGTGATCGTGCCCGTATTTCTGCTGGACATAGCGGATGACTTCGCCGCGGCGGGTTTCGCAAAAGTCGATATCGAAGTCGGGCATCGAAACGCGTTCCGGATTGAGGAAGCGCTCGAACAGCAGTCCCAGCTGGATCGGATCGAGGTCGGTAATCGTCAGCGCCCAGGCGACCAGACTGCCGGCACCCGAACCACGGCCCGGCCCCACCGGAATGTCGTGGTCTTTCGCCCATTTGATGAAGTCGGCAACGATCAGGAAGTAGCCGGGAAAGCCCATCTGGTTGATAATGCCGACCTCGTAATCGAGCCGGTCGACATAGACCTTGAGTTGCTCGTCCGACATCTCGCCATAGGGTTCGAGCCGCTTGGCGAGACCCTTGCGGGCATCCTCCTCCAGCATACGCGCCTCGCCTTCCAAGTCACCAGCAAGACTGGGCAGGATCGGATCGCGATAGGGCGGCGCAAAGGCACAGCGCTGCGCAATCACGAGCGTGTTGGCGGTGGCTTCCGGAAGATCGTCGAAGGCCTCTTCCATCATATGGGCGGTCTTGACGTAGCTTTCAGGGTTGGACTTGGGCCGTTCATCCGCATCGACATGGGTCGAATTGGCAATGCACAGCATGGCGTCATGCGCCTTGTACATATGCGGTTCGGCGAAGTTGGCAGGGTTGGTCGCGACGAGCGGCAGGTCGCGTTCGTAGGCAAGGTCGATCAGTGCCGCTTCGGCCGCTTCCTCGACCGGGTTCCCGCGTCGCGAGAGTTCGATGTAGAGCCGGTTCGGGAAAAGCGCCTCGAGCTTGTCGAGCATGGCCGTGGCATGGCTTACCTGCCCTTCGGCCAGCAGCCTCGTTACGCCGCCCTCGCTCGCTCCGGTAAGCGCGACCAGTCCGCCGGTGCGACCTTCGAGGTCTTCGA
>JABDNC010000226.1 GCA_013001165.1 Erythrobacter sp. | reverse complement strand
TTGCGGACCTTGGCCAGCTCGTCCATCAGCTCACGCTTGTTCTGGAGGCGACCAGCGGTGTCGACGATCAGCACGTCGGTACCGATCTCGGTGCCCTTCTTGACCGCGTCGAACACGATTGAAGCCGGATCGCCGCCCTCGGGACCGCGCACGATGGGCACGCCCACGCGGTCGGCCCATGTCTGGAGCTGCCCGATGGCGGCAGCGCGGAAGGTGTCGCCTGCCGCCAGCATGACGTTGTAATCGTCCTCGACGAAGAGGTGCGCGAGCTTGGCGATGGTGGTGGTCTTGCCGCTGCCGTTCACACCGATCACCAGCAGCACTTGCGGGCGCGGGAAGGCGGTGATCTCGAGCGGCTTGGCGACCGGGCGCAGGATCGCGGCGATTTCGTCGGCGACCGCCTGCTTCAATTCGTCGGCGCTGATTTCCAGCCCGAAGCGCTTTTCCCTCAGCTTCTCGCGAATGCGCGCAGCCGCGCTCGGCCCGAGGTCAGACATGATTAGCGCATCCTCGACATCGTCGAGTGTGGCGTCGTCGAGCTTGGCCTTGGTGACCGCCTCGGCGAGGTTGTCGGTCAGGCGTTCCGACGTCTTCTTGAAGCCGCCGAACAGGCGCTCGGTCCAGCTGGGTTTGCTCATGACAGGAGATTGTCCTCGAGTGTCTTGGGCGTCACGGTGACGATGGAGCCGCGCTTGGTGCCTTGCGGCAGCTTTACGCGGGCGAATTCGGGCGAATAGCCGGTTCCGTCGGCCTCGGCGAGGACGCAGAGCGGCTTATCGACGAGCGTAGCCAGCCAATCTGCGCGTAGCTTAGCGACTTCAGCGCGAAGTTCGGCCGCGCGGCGCTTGACCGATTGGCGATCGACCTGCGGCATTCGCGCAGCCGGCGTGCCGGGACGCAGCGAATAGGGGAAAATGTGGCCGTGAACGATTTCGAGTTCGCGGATGATCGAAAGGTTGGCTTCGTGATGCTTTTCGCTTTCGGTCGGGAAACCGGCGATGAGATCAGCGCCAACTACCATTTCAGGGCGACGTTCTTTGAGGCGCGTGACCAAATCAACAGCGTCGGCGCGAAGGTGGCGGCGCTTCATGCGCTTGAGGATGAGGTCGTGACCGTGCTGTAACGAGAGGTGGATGTGCGGCATGACGCGGCTTTCGCCCGCGAACAGTTCGAACAGCTGCTCATCCACCTCGATCCCGTCGATCGACGACATGCGGATGCGGGAAAGCTCCGGGAAAGTGTCCAGCACCGCGCCAACGAGGGCACCGAGCTTCGGGCTGCCGGGCAGATCGTGTCCCCATGAGGTAACGTCCACACCCGTAAGCACGACTTCACCCGCCCCGGCGTCGAGGTGCGTTTCGACTTCGCCCAGGACTTCTGCCACGCTGAGCGAGCGGCTTTGCCCGCGGCCTTGCGGGATGACGCAGAAGGTGCAGGCGTGATCGCAGCCGTTTTGCACGGCGACGAAGGCACGGGTGTGAAGGGCAGGGATAGGCGGCGCGCTGGCGGGCACATTCCATGCACGTGGGTCGAGCTTTGCCTCGTTGGCAATCAGGCCGTCTACTTCCGGCATGGCGGCCAGCTGGTCACGCTCGATATCAGCCGCACAGCCCGTGACGAGCAGGCGCGCATCGGGATTGGCCTTGCGCGCCTTGCGGATCGCTTGTCGGGTCTGGCGCACCGCTTCACTGGTCACAGCGCAGCTGTTGACCACGACGAGATTGTCTTCACCCGCCAGCATCGCGCGCATGCGCTCGCTCTCGGAAATATTCAGTCGGCAGCCGAGCGAGACGATTTCGGGCGCATTCACGCGTAATCGTCCCATTCGAAAGTGCCACGAAAGGCTTCGGTCGCGGGTCCGGTCATGCTGATCGTCCCACCAGGTTGCCAGGCAATCTTCAGCTCCCCGCCGGGCAGGGCGACTGTCACGGGGCTATCGACCAGCTTCCGGCGGATCGCTTGAACGGCGGTGGCGCAGGCGCCCGTGCCGCATGCGCGGGTCAGGCCGGCGCCGCGTTCCCACACGCGCAGGCGGATGCGGCTGCGGCTTTCAACGGTTGCCACATTGACGTTCACCCGCTCGGGAAACAGCGGGTCTTTCTCGATTTCGGGCCCAAGCCGGTCCAGCGGCACTGCATCGGTGTCGTCGACGAAAGCGATAACGTGCGGGTTGCCGACATTCACCGCGCCGGGGTCTTCAAGCACCTCCCAACTGACCGGCATGGAGAGCGTATCCATCGGATAGGCCAAGGGGATGTCATCCCAGCCGAAACGCGGCTCGCCCATGTCGACGCTCGCACCGCCTTCACCGGGCGAGACCGCGAGCATTCCGCCAGCGGTTTCGATAGTGGCCTCGCTACCGTGTAGCAGGGCAACCGCGCGCGTCGCATTGCCGCAGGCGCCGACTTCTCCGCCATCGGCGTTGAAGATTCGCATCCTCAGGTCGGCGTTTTCGCTTGGTTCGAGCAGGATCAACTGGTCGCACCCGATGCCGACATTCCGGTCGGCCAGCGCGGCAGCCACTCGCGACGTGATCTCGGGCAAGGCCTGTTCACGCGCATCTAGGACGACGAAGTCGTTGCCGAGGCCGTGCATCTTGATGAAGGGGATGCGCATTATGACGCGCATCTAGGTGCTGGCGAGTGCAGCGTAAAGTGTCAGCCCGCAGCCTTGCCGCTGCCGGTACCCTTGTCGGGCGAGCGATCGAGGCCGCCTGCAGCTTCGCTGATGTCGACAACTGCCTCGTCATTACTGCCGGCAAGCCGACCTGCTGCTGCCAGGCGCTTGATGACCTTGTCTGCCGGTTCGGGGCGACCGTAGTGATATCCCTGGCCCCTCATATTGCCCCAGCGGCCAAGCGCCTTGAGCACGGTTTCGTCCTCGATCCCTTCGGCAATGACAGGCATCGAGAGCCCGTCACCCATCGACACAATGGCGTCGACCAGCTTGTCGCTGTTGTCGGCGTTGCGAAGTTCGCTGATGAAGCTGCGATCGATCTTGAGCTGATCGAACGGCAGGCTGCGCAGTTGCGAAAGGCTGGAATAGCCTGTGCCGAAATCATCGAGGCTGACTCGGACACCCTGGTTGCGCAGCGAGGTGATCATCGAGCGCACCATCCCGATATTCTCGTGCAGGCAAGTCTCGGTGATCTCGATATCGAGGCGATTGGCAGGGAAACGGTGCTTGACCAGCAGCTTGAGCAGTTTCTGGGCGAACCAAGGATCGCGCATCTGCACCGGCGAGATATTCACCGACAGTGTCAGCTTGGGATCCCATTCGCGCGCGTCTTCGAAGGCGCGTCCGATCAGGTTTTCGCTGAGCTCGGCGATCACGCCGATGTCCTCGGC
>JABDNC010000209.1 GCA_013001165.1 Erythrobacter sp. | reverse complement strand
TCGAACGGTTCACCGAAGAACTGGGTGCCCTGTTTACGGTACGGCGCGAAAGCGCGCCTTCGCCGCAACCCGAAAAGCGGATCGAGCGTGCCCGCCTGTTCTTGCTGAGCGGAAGGCCCGACGATGCGGTGGCCGAGGTGCGCAACCTTCCGGGCGCCTCTCAGGCCGAACAATGGCTGCGCGATGCGGAACGCTATGCCTCGACGCAGCGCGCGCTCGACCTGATCGAAACCGCTGCCGTGCTCGAACCGCGTCGCCTGCGCGATGGTGCCGGCAACCGGATTTCGCAACCGAGCCCCGTCGAAGAATAGGCCCGCCGAAAAGTAGGCTTCAGGCCTTCATCAATTCGGGGACATCGCCAGATACGCCGCGCGCTTCGTCCATGAAGAACTTCTTCAGCCAGCCAGAGCGCTGGACGCCGGCCATGCCGAAACGGCGCACGGCGCTGGCGGTCTTGCCGGGCACGCCGAAGATGCGGGTCAGCGTGTCGGTCGCGCCCATGACCATGATGGAATCGAGCGCGCGCCATTTCTCGTAGCGTTCGAGGACCTGCGCATCGGCAAGGTCGAGGCCGAGGCGGCGCGCTTCTTCTAGCACTTCGACAAGCGCGCCCACATCGCGCAGGCCTAGGTTGAGGCCCTGTCCTGCAATCGGGTGCATGCCGTGGGCGCTGTCGCCGATCAGCGCCATACGCTCGCCCACGATCCGTGCGGTGTGCTGGAAGCTGAGCGGATAGGATGTGCGACCGCTGTTGAGCGACAGTTTGCCAAGAATGTCGCCCATGCGCTTCTCGACTTCGGCGAGGAATGCGCGGTCGCCGAGCTTGAGCACGCCAGCGGCGTCTTTCTCGTCCACCGTCCAGACAAGGGCGCTGCGGTGCTGGCCTTCGGGGCCGTCCAGCAGAGGCAGGAGCGCAAAGGGGCCGTCTTCGTAGAAGATTTCCCAGGCTACGCCTTCATGCGGCTTCGAATGGTCGAGGCCGGTGATGATCGCGCGGTGGGAATAGTCCCAGCTGGCCATCTTGAGCTCGGCTTCCTCCCGGGTGGGTGAGCCGCGACCCTCGGCACCGATCAGCAGGTCGGCTTCGAGCACGGTCCCGTCACCCAGAGTGGCGCTGACCGAAAAGGCATCGCGGTGCCGGCTGACGACATCCACCGGGGCGTGCATTGTGATCAGCGGTTCGTTCTTCGCCGCATCGTACAGCGCGATACGCAGCTGGCGGTTGGCGAACATGCGTCCCAGCGAGCCCTCATGCGCTTCAGGCGTGAAGTCGATCCGGCCCGGTTTCATCTGGTCGAGTACGGCGATGGATTCGATCGGGCAGCCATGCGGCTCCAGCGCTTCCGCAAGGCCGATGTTGCGGAACAGCCGCCAGCTCGCGGTCGAAATGGCCGATGCGCGTCCATCGAATCCTTCCGCCGTAAGATCCGCCGGATCGGCCCGGTCGACGAGATGGCTCGAAAGCCCTTTTTTCGCCGCCGCGAGGGCAAGGGTGGTTCCCACGAGGCCGCCGCCGAGGATGAGCAAGTCGCGCTTGTCTGTCATGGGGGCAGTCCCTAATGCGCTCTGTGTGACCGAGGCAAGGACATTGGACGCAGCGCGGGGCATCTGGCTTGCATTTGTTGCGGCGCTGGTGCTGTTCTTTCCTGCCATCGCCTCCGCGCAGGAAGCGCGTTTCGGCGACGAGAATATCGCGGTCGAACTGCGCAGCGATGGCCCGCCGGTCCCCGGTGAAACGTGGATGCTGGCGCTGAAATTCATGCCCAGCAGCAAAGAATGGCACGGCTATTGGTCGAACCCGGGCGATGCGGGACAGGGCATGACGCTCGATCTCGACCTGCCCGAAGGATGGGTGGCAGGTGAGCCGCTTTATCCGGTGCCGCAAACTCTCGTGATCTCAGGGCTGATGAACCATATTTACGAGGGCGAACATGGGGTCCTTGTGCCGGTAGAAGTGCCAGCTGACGCGGCAGTGGCTAACATCGCGCCGATTACCGGTTTCGTTTCCTACCTCGCCTGTACCGACAGGATTTGCGTGCCGCAGGATGCGCGTCTTTCGTTGACCGAAGGCGGAGATTTCAGGGCGTGGCGCGCGGCAATCGCTCCGCCGCTCGACAGCATTGCAGGTTACGAAATCCAGCGCGACCGGCTGCGGGTGGGCATTCCGCTCCCGGCAGAGCTTGAACTTGGCGAAATGCACCTTTTCTTCGCTGACACGCAGATCGGCGGGTTCGCGCCGCAATATGCCGCAGTGCAGACCTATATCCGCGACGGAAATTTGCTGGTCGCGGAAATCCCGCTTCGGCGCCTCGACGGGCAGGAGGACACGGCGCTTCCCGAGAGGATCGGCGGCATCCTGTCTCTCGGTGGCGGCGAGGGCCTTCGCTTCGAGGCCGAACAGCGCGACGTACCGCTGGAGGACGTGAAGCCCATCCGCGGACCGGTCGACATTCCGCCTCTTTGGATATTGCTGGTGGCATCTCTGGTCGGAGGGCTGCTCCTCAACATCATGCCCTGCGTTTTCCCGATCTTGAGCCTGAAAGCGCTCGCGCTGGCCAAGGCAGGGGGTGATGAGGCTTCGGCACGGCGCGATGCGCTGGCCTACACCGCAGGCGTGGTGCTGGCCTGTGCCGCTCTCGGCGCGCTGATCCTCTTGCTGCGTTCCGCGGGCGAACAGGTTGGCTGGGCCTTCCAATTGCAGGAGCCGCGCATCGTGGCCGCGCTATTCCTGCTGGCGTCTGCGATTACCGCCAACTTCCTCGGGGTATTCCAGGTGCCCGGAATGGCGATCGCGGGCGGCAAGCCATCGGCCAAGGGGTCCTTCGCAACCGGCCTGCTGGCCGCTTTCGTGGCAACGCCTTGCACCGGTCCCTTCATGGCGCTGGCGCTGGGCGCGGCGCTGGTACTGCGCCCGATAGAGGGGTTTGCGATCTTCACCTCGCTGGGCGTGGGCCTGGCGCTTCCCTTCCTGCTTATCGGGTTCGTTCCCGCATGGCGTCGCAAACTGCCCAAGCCGGGCCCATGGATGGAGCGTTTCCGGCGCTGGATGGGGATCCCGATGGGCCTCACCGTACTGGCGCTGGCATGGCTGCTATGGCGCATCGCGGACGGGTTCTGGCTGACCATGATCGGTATCGTGAGCGTGCTGGTGCTCGCGCTGCTGGCGTCCATGGGGCAGCGCCAGTCCAAGGGGCTTGGCGGTGATAAAATCTTCTTCGCCAGCATCGTCGCGCTGGCCATCTTCGCCCTGTCGATTTTCCCCGAGCCGGAAGCCTCCGAACCGGCATCGGCCGAAAGCATCCATAAGCCGGTCCAATTCTCCGAAAGCGCCCTTGCCGAATCGCGCGCGAGCGGCAGGCCGGTCTTCGTCTGGTTCACCGCCGACTGGTGCATTACCTGCAAGGTCAACGAACAGGTCGCGATCGAGCGCGACGACACACTGGAAGCGTTTTCAAAGGCAGAGGTGCTCACCATGCGTGGCGACTGGACGCGGCGCGACGAGGAAATTGCCTCTTTTCTCGCCTATCAGGGCGTAGCGGGCGTGCCGCTCTACCTATGGTACGCGCCGGGCGGTGACGCGCAGCAATTGCCGCAGGTGCTTACTCCGGCGATGCTTCGGGATCTGGCAGAGCAGGCATCGTCCCCGCGCAGCGAGTGATGAACTCGGCCGGCTGGCGGCTGGCGTTGAGGACCATCGAGCCTGCCCCCGGAATGGTCGCCTCAACACTGCGCGGTCCTGTCAGCACTTCGAGTCTGGGATCATCGGCGCGAACCGATCCGCGCCACAGCCATGCATCGCCTTCCTCGGCTGCGTCGATAAAGAAGCGTTCGACATGGCCGTTGCCGATCAGCGCGAGCACTGCCTTGGCATCCTCGTCTGCCGCGACATAGCGGCGGTAGACCAGTTCCTCCCCTTCGCAAGCAAGCGAGAACAGCGGCATTTCACCGGGTTTGCCATAAAGCAGGCGGCCACTCTGTGCGCTGCGTGCCCAGGCTGCGCCCTCGGTGTCGGGCGAGGCGATTGGGGTCGAAGGTGCGCGCCTTTCGTCGGTGATCTGCGTGCGCGAGACATAGTCGTCCGAAGCGGGCGGTTTGCAGGCGGACAGCAGGGTAAGCGCAAACAGCGCGGTCAGGCGAAGCATGATGCCGAGCTATGCCAGCGCAGGCTTGCGGGTCAACGCGCATGGATGAATTCGCGCAGGTCGGCGCTGAGTTTTACCCGGTCCTCGTCACGCACATACATCATGTGGCCGGCGTCGTAATATTTGAACGTCAAGCGGTCCTGCGGGATGCCGAACCGATTCAGCGAATATTCCGCACCGAAGAAGGGCGTCGCGAAATCGTACCAGCCCTGCGCATTGAACAGGCGCAGCTGCGAATTCTCGCGCATGGCCTTGCCGATCAGCGGGGCGACATTGAGATAGGCATTTCGGCCCCAGCCATTGCCCATCGACCAGTCCCAGTAGCGCCCCGGCTCGCGCCCGATCGACTGGTATTCCCGGTTGGTTTCGAAGCCGAGTCCTTCGCGCAACCAGCTGTTAACTGCTGCCGTATAGCCTGCATCGATGCCGTAGAAACTGGGGTCGTTGTCGGGCGTTTCGCCCGCATTGTCGTAGTCGCGGCCTGTATAGCGCGCATCGAGGCGGCCGATGGTGAGGCCCCGGTCGCGCAGCAATTCCTTGTAGAAACGCTGGCTCGTGACCCGCAGGTTCGCCTGGTCGAGATATTCTTCAGACAGGCCCGTCAGGCGAGAGAGTTCCGCACGCACCGCGGCGCGTTCCGCATCGGGAAGGTCCTGACCCTTGAGCAGTGCAGTCGCGAAGGGGCCGATGGCGAACTGGCGCGCTTCCTCGGCAATCGCCTCGACCGAAGGCGCCTGCACCTTGCCGTGATAGTAGGCCGCTGCCGCCATGTTGGGGAGGGTAACAATATAGGCCATCTCATTGCCCGGCGTGGGCTCGCGCCCGGCGAAATCGAGGATCGTCGAGACGAGAATGAGGCCGTTCAATGCGACATCGTTGAAGGTGCCGCCTTCCAACTCGTCCACCACCATCGCTGTGCGGGTGGTGCCGTAGCTCTCGCCGCCGAGATATTTGGGGCTGTTCCAGCGGCCATTATCGTTGATCCAGCGCCGGATGACCTGCGCCACGGCGCGCGCGTCCTGCCTGAGCCCGTAGTATTTCTCCGGATCGGTGCCGTTGGTAAGATAGCTGAAACCGGTGCCCGGCGGGTCGATGAAGACGAGGTCCGCCACGTCGAGCAGGCTCTCAGGATTGTCGAGGATCGAGTAGGGCGGCGCACCATCGTCGCGCGCATCGGACGGAATGCCGACACGCTTTGGACCCCATGCGCCCATCTGCAGCCAGACCGAGCCCGAACCAGGCCCGCCATTGTAGATGAAGAACACGGGGCGCGAGTTATCGCGCGGGCTCTTCACGTAGCTGGTTGTGACGATGACGGCTTCCTGTTTGCCGTCGTCGCCTTCGAGGATCGTCTCACTGACCGTCGCGGTATAGGAAATGCGCTGGCCGCCGAACGTGCCGGTGAGGTTCTTGGACTTTACCTGCGGTTCGATCGCAGGGGCCTTGACCGCCTGCTCCTTGTCCTGTGCGGCCATCTCAGCCGGTAGCGCGGCGAGGCTCAATGCAGCGCAGCTTGCAAGGACGATCGAACGAATGGCCATTGGTGTCTCCCTTATCCGGGAGGCTCTATGCGCAGCGCAGAGGGGAGCGTCAATTGCTCCCCGGGCTAGGGCTTGCCGCCCATGCGTTTGTAGCGCGTCTTGCCATAGCGGGTCTTGCGCGTTCCGGGGCGACCGGCGTCGCTCCGGCCTACGCGAGGGGCCTTCTTCTCATCGTCGCCGAGGCCAAGTTCGTCATTTTCGAGCCGGCGGATTTCGTCGCGCAGGCGGCCTGCTTCCTCGAACTCAAGATCGGCGGCGGCAGCGCGCATGCGTTTTTCGAGGTCCTCGATATAGGCGCGAAGGTTGTGGCCCACGAGGTTGTTGCGCTCGTCGTCGCCCGTATCGACGGTAACGCCGTCCTGCGCGGCCGTGTGTGCCACGATGTCGGCGATGTTGCGCTTGATCGTCTTGGGCGTGATGCCGTGTTCTTCGTTATACGCCTTCTGCTTTTCGCGGCGACGGTCGGTTTCCGCCATCGCGCGTTCCATCGAACCGGTGACGCGGTCGGCATAGAGGATGACGCGACCTTCGACGTTACGCGCCGCACGGCCGATGGTCTGGACGAGGCTGGTCTCCGAACGCAGGAAACCTTCCTTGTCAGCGTCGAGAATGCAGACCAGCCCGCATTCCGGAATGTCGAGGCCCTCGCGCAGCAGGTTGATGCCCACCAGCACGTCGTAAACGCCGAGGCGTAGGTCGCGGATGAGTTCGATACGCTCCAGCGTCTCCACGTCGGAGTGCATGTAGCGCACGCGCACGCCCGCCTCGTGCATGAACTCGGTGAGGTCTTCCGCCATGCGCTTGGTCAGCGTGGTGACGAGCGTGCGATAGCCCATCTTCGCGGTCTTCTTGCATTCCTCGATGCAGTCCTGGACCTGGTCTTCGACCGGCTTGATCTCGACCGGCGGGTCGATGAGACCAGTAGGGCGGATGACCTGTTCGGCAAAGACGCCGCCGGTCTGCTCCATCTCCCACGTTCCGGGAGTGGCCGAGACGCAAAAGGTCTGCGGGCGCATCGCGTCCCATTCGTTGAAGCGAAGCGGTCGGTTGTCGATACAGCTGGGCAAGCGAAAGCCATATTCGGCCAGCGTAATCTTGCGCCGGTGGTCGCCCTTCGCCATCGCGCCGATCTGCGGCACGGTCTGGTGACTTTCATCGACGAAGAGGAGTGCGTTTTCGGGAAGATACTCGAACAGCGTGGGCGGCGGTTCGCCGGGCAGACGGCCGGTCAGGAAGCGGCTGTAGTTCTCGATCCCTGCGCAGGAGCCGGTTGCGGCAATCATCTCGAGGTCGAAGTTGGTCCGCTGCTCCAGGCGCTGGGCCTCCAGCAGCTTGCCTTCCTCGTGCAGTTCCTTGAGCCTTTCGCCCAGCTCGAATTTGATGGCCTCGCTGGCCTGCTTCATCGTCGGGCCCGGCGTAACGTAATGCGAATTTGCGTAGATCCGCACCTTGTCGAGGCTCGCGCCCTTCTTGCCGGTGAGCGGGTCGAACTCGCTGATTTCCTCGATCTCGTCGCCGAAGAAGCTGATCCGCCACGCCATGTCCTCGTAGTGCGAGGGAAAGATTTCGAGATTGTCGCCGCGCACGCGGAAATTGCCGCGCGCGAAGGCGGCATCGTTACGCTTGTACTGGAGGGCGACGAGCTTGCGGATCAACTCGCGCTGGTCGACGGTCTCGTCTTTCTTGATGTCGAAGATCATCGCCGAGTAAGTTTCGACCGAACCGATACCGTAGAGGCAGGAGACCGAGGCGACGATGATGACGTCGTCCCGTTCGAGCAGCGCGCGCGTGGCAGAGTGCCGCATCCGGTCGATGGCCTCGTTCACCGAGCTTTCCTTCTCGATGTAGGTGTCGGACCGCGGCACGTAGGCTTCGGGCTGGTAGTAGTCGTAATAGCTGACGAAATACTCAACCGCGTTTTCGGGGAAGAAGCTCTTGAACTCGCCATAGAGCTGCGCGGCGAGGATCTTGTTCGGCGCAAGGATCAGGGCAGGGCGCTGCAGTTCCTCGATCACCTTGGCCATGGTGAAGGTCTTGCCCGAACCGGTGACGCCGAGCAGGACCTGCGTCTGTTCATCTTCGCGTGCCGAGGCAGTGAGTTCGGCAATCGCGGTGGGCTGGTCGCCGCTAGGAGTATATTCGCTGACTAGCTTGAACGGCCGCCCGCCCATCGATTTCTCAGGGCGCGCTGGTTTGTGAGGGACGAACTCACCGGTGGTGTCCGGCTCTTCCAGCCCTCTGCGAATAACGAGTTCAGCCATGCGCGCACATATGGGGTACGCCACAAGAGGGTGCAATGACGGCTTGTGCCGGGCCAACCGCTTGCCTAGCCTTGGCGGCGACAAAAACCGGAGATTTCCTATGCGTGCGCCCCTTACTGCCCTTGCTGCCACCCTGGCCCTTGCGGCCTGTGGCAGCCCCGATCCCGACACCGACGGGGACGGCAAGATCAGCATGGAGGAAGCGCAGGCGAGCATGGAAGCCAGCGGCGCGGTGAAGCCGCAGCCGGGCCAATATCGCGCCTCGGTCGAACTCCTCGATTTCGAAGCGCCCGGCGCTCCGCCCGAGGCCAAGCAAATGCTCAGCGGCATGATGCAGCGCACCTTTGAATACTGCCTGACCCCCGAAGATGCAGAGAAAGGCTTCGAGGAGATGGCACGTAGTTCGCAAAGCGGGGACTGCTCGTTCCAGAAATTCGATGCGGACGGCAACGATATCGATGCCGTGATGCTGTGCACCGGTGGCGGCATGGGTGAAATGCGCGTGACCATGGACGGCAATGGCAGTGAAACCGCGTCGGAAATGACCATGACCATGGAAGGCAACATCGCCGGTCAGGGCCAGGGAACGATGACCATGCGCACGTCGCACGAGCGCATCGGGGACTGTGCCAGCTAGCGACTGACCTCGGCCCATTCAGGAACCCGCAATCGGCCCGGCGCATTATTGCGGGACGATGGCAACACTACCGTTCTCCGAAACGCGTCAGGAATGGAGCCGGCGCCTTGCGCTGGCTGCAGAGCCATGTCCCGACGATGCGCGCGGCCCGCGGGCATTGCTGCTCGTGCGCGAGTTCCTCTGGCCGCTGGAGCCTGTGAAGCGGCGTTTCGCGACGGTCGAGGTGACGCCTGCCACCAATCCCCGCCGGGTGATGCTGATCCCCGGTTTCGGAGCCCATCCGATCCGGATGCGCTGGTTGGCGCGCCAGCTGGAAAAGGCCGGTCACACCGCGAAGAGCTGGGGCATGGGCGTCAATCTGGGCGCCACTGCCGATCGCTTTGCCAAGGTGGAGGAACGGCTGGAGGACCTGTTCGACAGGCGGGGCCAGAAGATCGTGCTCGTCGGCTGGAGCCTCGGCGGCGTGATGGCCAGAGAGCTCGCCAAGCGTCATCCCGACAAGGTCGAGAAGGTCATCACCATGGGATCGCCCTTTTCGGGCAGCCCGCGGGCGAACAATGGCTGGCGTGCCTATCAGGCGATTGCCGGTCACCGCGTCGACGAGCCGGAAATCGACACGGTCGTGGCCGAAAAGCCGCCGGTGGAGACTGTCGCCATGTGGAGCCCGCGTGACGGCATCGTCCATCCGCGTTCCGCCTGTGGCCGTGCGAACGAGCGCGACCGTGCGATCGCGCTACGCTGCTCGCATATGGGCTTCGTGCTCTCCAATGAGGCGATGACCGCGCTTCTTTCGGAACTGGACCGCTCCTGAACCTTTAGTTCCCTGACGGGTCGTGTACTGCTGCCCGACGCGCATCATGCGCAATCAGTCCATCCCGGGGGAACATGAGCGGCAACGCCGAATTTTTCGACGAAATGCGCCAGCCGGACGGCTCGGTGCGTCCAGCCTATTCGAACTATTGCGAATGGTATGACGAGCAGGACCCCAAGCTCCTGCGTCGCAAGCACTCCGAGGCGGAGACCAACTTTCGCAAGACCGGTATCACCTTCAATGTTTATGGCGAGGACGAGGCGGAAGAGCGCCTTATTCCCTTCGACATGGTGCCGCGGGTCATCGATGCGCGCGAGTGGCGCCGCTTGACGCGCGGGATCGAACAGCGCGTGTCGGCTCTCAACGCCTTCATGCACGATCTCTACCACCGGCAGGAAATCGTGCGTGCCGGCAGGCTTCCCGAGCGCCTGCTGCGCAACAACGAGGCATGGCTGCCGAACATGGTGGGCTTCACGCCGCCGGGCGGGGTCTACACGCACATTGTCGGCATCGACCTTGTCCGAACCGGCCCTGACGAGTTCTTCGTGCTTGAAGACAACGCACGCACGCCATCGGGTGTCAGCTACATGCTCGAAAATCGTGAGACCATGATGGCGATGTTCCCCGAACTGTTTCTGCGCTGTCAGGTGGAGAGCGTGTCGGACTATCCGCGCCGGCTCGCCAAGAGCCTCGCTGCCTGCGCACCAGACTGCGCCGGAGACAAGCCGGTGGTCGCGGTGCTGACACCGGGGATATACAATGCTGCCTATTTCGAACACGCATTCCTCGCCGACCAGATGGGGGCCGAACTCGTAGAGGGCAGCGACCTGCGCGTGGTGAATGGCCGCGTTACAATGCGCACCACCAGCGGATACAAAGCGGTCGATGTGATCTATCGCCGGGTCGACGATGAATTCCTCGATCCGCTCACTTTCAATCCGGACAGCGTGCTGGGCGTGCCGGGAATCATGGATGTCTATCGTTCCGGCGGCGTGACCATTGCCAATGCACCGGGCACCGGCGTGTGCGACGACAAGGCGATCTATTCCTTCATGCCCGAGATCGTCGAATTCTACACCGGCGAGAAGCCACTGCTGCCAAATGTCGAGACATGGCGCTGCGCAGAGGAAGACAGCCTCAAGTACGTGCTCGACAACCTTGCCGAACTGGTCGTGAAGGAAGTGCACGGTTCGGGCGGCTACGGAATGCTCGTGGGTCCCGCTTCGACCAAGAAGCAGATCGAGGAATTCCGCCACAAGATCGTCGACAATCCCGAAAACTATATCGCGCAGCCGACGCTATCGCTGTCGACCTGCCCGGTCTTCACCAAGAAGGGCCTCGCTCCGCGCCATGTGGACTTGCGGCCATACGTTCTGGTTTCGCCCGACAAGATCGACATCACGCCCGGCGGGCTGACGCGGGTCGCGCTCGAAAAAGGTTCGCTGGTCGTGAATTCAAGCCAGGGCGGCGGGACCAAGGACACATGGGTGCTGAAGGACTGATATGCTCGGACGCACCGCAAACGGCCTGTTCTGGATGTTCCGCTACCTCGAGCGGGCGGAGAATACTGCGCGCCTGCTCGACGCGGGCCTGCGCATGGCACTCACCCGCGACTTGGTCACGGCAGAGGAGGAGTGGCGTTCCGTCATTGAAACTTCCGGCCAACGCCAAAGCTACGAGAAGAAACATTCCAGCTATACCGGTATGCAGGCGTGGAATTTCATGCTGCGGGAAAAGTCGAACCCCGCCAGCATTATCTGCATGTTCAGTGCGGTACGCCAGAACGCCCGGTTGGCACGCAACGCGATCAGCGGCGAACTGTGGGAGGCAATCAACGAGAATTGGCTCCTGATTGACGAGCAACTGGCGAAGCCGGTCGGCGAAAACGAGGTCATCGACGCGGTCAAAACCATCAGGCGCGCGGGCACCATGGCGCGCGGGGCGCTGATCGGATCCATGTTGCGTGAAGAGGGGTATCACTTCGCGCAAGCAGGCATGTTTATCGAACGGGCCGATTCCATTGCCCGTATCCTCGACATCAAGTACTACCTGCTGCTGCCGTCGCTTTCCTATGTCGGATCGAGCCTCGATACCGGACAGTGGGATACTGTTTTGCGATCCGTTTCGGGCGACAGGGCCTATCGCTGGCTCAACGCAGGCAGGATCGATGCACGCGGGATTTGCGAATTCCTGATCCTCGATGACCGTTTCCCGCGCAGCCTTGCATTCTGCCACTCGGAGCTGCGCAACAACCTTGCGGCGCTCGCACGGCTTCACGGTGCTGAGGGGGAATGTAACGAATTGATGCGGGAGGCCGACACGAGGATCGCCGACCTCTCGATCGAGGAAATCTTCGAACAGGGCCTGCACGAATTCCTCACTGAATTCACGTCCGCCAATGCCGCGATCGGCAACGCGATCGCCCGCGATTACAGGTTTCTCAGCTGATGCGTCTCTCGATCCGCCATACCACCCGCTACAGCTTCAATGCGCCCGTCGTGCACGCCCTTCAGCGATTGCGCCTTACGCCCAAGGAAACGCAGGGACAGGAAATTCTCGAATGGTCGATGGACTACAAGAATGCTGACGAAGAGCTTACTTACGAGGACCAGCACCACAACACGACCGTTCTCGTGGCGGTGGAGCCGGGGGCAACCGAGGTCACGATTACGTGCCGTGGCAAGGTCGATACGCATGACCACGCCGGAGTTATCGGGCGCCACGCGGGGCACCTGCCTTTGTGGAGCTTCCTGTCGCAGACGAAGCTAACGAGGCCCGGCCCCGGCATGAAATCGCTGGTCAAGGACCTCAAAGGCTTCGGTGGCGGGCGGCTCGACATGCTGCATGAATTGTCGCGCGCAACGCTCGATCGGGTGTCCTATGAGATCGGCACTACCGGTGCGGAGACCACGGCAGAGGAAAGCTATGCGGCCAAGAGCGGCGTGTGCCAGGACCATTCCCACATTTTCATCGGCGCAGCGCGCGCGCTCGATGTGCCGGCACGCTACGTGTCCGGCTACCTGATGATGAACGACCGGATCGACCAGGAAGCCACCCACGCATGGGCGGAAGCCTTCGTCGAAGGGCTCGGCTGGGTCGGTTTCGACATCTCCAACGGGATAAGCCCCGACGAACGTTATGTTCGCGTTGCAACGGGGCGCGATTACCGCGATGCCTCGCCAGTGAACGGCATCAGCTTTGGCAACACTTCCCAGGTGCTGGAAGTAGATGTCGCGGTAGAGCAGCAGCAAGTGCAGCAATAAACGAAAGAAAACTATGACTTATTGCGTGGGAATGAAGCTCGATGACGGGCTCGTGCTGATGAGCGACACCCGCACCAATTCGGGCGTCGACAATATCTCGGTCTTTCGCAAGATGTTCACCTGGCAGGTGCCGGGCGAACGCATCATCACGCTGATGACCGCGGGCAACCTCGCGACAACGCAGGCCGTCATCAGCCAGCTGGAAGAGCGCACCAAGGCGCCAGACGAGCGCGACAACATCCTCCTCAAGACGCCGACGATGTTTCAGGTCGCAACCGATATCGGCAATTTGATGCGTGACATTATCTCGGGAAGGCAGGACGCCAATGGCGCGAAGGGCAGGGGCCGTTTCACTGCCTCGATCATCGTGGCAGGCCAGATCAAGGGCATGGAGCCGCGCCTGTTCATGGTCTATCCCGAAGGCAATTTCATCGAGGCCAGCCACGATACGCCCTTCTTCCAGATCGGCGAGACCAAGTATGGCCGCCCGATCATCATCCGTGGTTATGATCGCACGATGAGCCTGGAAGATGCCGCCAAGCTGACGATGGTCAGCTTCGATTCCACGCTGAAGGCAAACCTGTCGGTCGGCCTCCCGCTCGACCTGCAGGTCATCAAGCGCGATGCATACGAGGCGAGCCATGAACACCGCATCAGTCACGAGGATCCCTATTTCCAGGCAATCTCGTCAAGCTGGGGCGACGCTTTGAAGAACGCCTTCCATTCGCTGCCGGATTATTCGTTCTACAATGGGAGCGAATGATCCGTTTCGGATGCTAAAAAGTACAATTATTTCTGTAGGTTCCCGGTGATATTCTCTTATAGCGCCGGATCGGTATTTTTACGGAATTGGTATTCTTGCTGATTGTGCCAGTTTTCCGGCCATGGAACAGACACAAGTCCTTCACATCGTCGACAATTCCTGCCGCTCGAGGGCCGAGCAAGCCCGCAAAGGCTTCGACCTCGGCCTCCATTGCGAAGTCTATGCCGATGCTGCCGAACTGATGGCAACGCCCCCACAGCGAGGCGTCGTGCTGGCAAGGGACGACGATACCGGGGGCAGCGCAAGCGAAGTGCTCTCGCTGCTCTCGGAAAAATCCGCCTGGGTACCGGTGGTCGCAACCTCGGTCGATCCGCGCCCGGGCAAAGTGGTCGAGGCGATCAAGGCCGGCGCGCTCGACTACCTCCGTCTGCCGCTGCGCGATGACCGCCTGCTGGCCATGGTTTCGCGCATCAGCGATGAAGCCGATGCTTATGCTGCCGCGCGGCGACAGGTGGTGGAGGCCCGCAATCGTATCGCCACGCTGTCTCCGCGAGAGCGCGAGGTGCTCGACTGGTTGGCTGAGGGTCGCAGCAATAAGATGATCGCGCGCGAGCTTTGCATCAGCCCGCGGACCGTCGAAATCCACCGTGCCAACATGATGCAGAAGCTTTCAGCTAGACATGCTGCGGAGGCGGTGCGTCTCCGAATAGAGGCCAGCATAGTGACCTCTGGGTGATTGCTCGCGAAGTGACAGGAATCAAAAAAACGACTTGCTTGCGAATCAAGGCCCGCCGTCGCAGACCATTCTATTAGCACCCGCTAATAGATATCATTTATCAGTTTCGAATAAAAATCATTCTAAAGGGGACGCGGGTTGGTTCATTTTTCATTGTATAAAGCCGACATTTAACTTGAATATAAGTGTTTGTACTTAGGTTTTTTACTTGGAATCATTAGATCAGATGGTGTATTCATTTGATTATGGAACACAAAGACAAACTCCACATAGTGGATGGTTCAAGTCGTTCCCGGGCCGAGCAGGCCAGGCTAGGTTTCGACTTGGGCTATCATTGCGAAGTATACGCGAGTGCGGATGAGCTGACTGCTTCCGCGCCTTCGACTGGCATAGTCTTGGCAAGAGACGATCGCGGCTTTGGTTCGGTCGCATCGGTTATCGAAGCTCTTAATAGGAACGGCATGTGGCTGCCTGTGATCGCCACGGCTGCCGATCCGGCTCCCAGTCAGGTGGTTTCTGCGATCAAGAAAGGCGCACTCGATTTTCTGCGCTTGCCGCTTAAAGCAACCCGACTGACCAGCATGGTGAAGGAAGTCCGAGAAGAAGCCTTTGCCTATGGTGAGTCCATGCGCCGGATGGCTCAGGCGAGGGTTTGCCTGGCACGTTTATCTCCGCGCGAACGCGAAATTCTCGAACTCGTGGTCGCGGGCGAAAGCAACAAGTCGATCGCCCAGCAGCTCGAAATAAGTCCACGGACGGTCGAAGTTCACCGTTCGAGTATGATGGGGAAGCTCGGAGCACACAGAGCAGCCGAAGTTGTGCGGCTGAGACTGGAAGCTCGGCTCGGGCCGACCGAGTTGCTAAAAGCCGGCTAGCACCGCTCGAGGCTATCGACAGAAACTGCCGCTCCCGAATTCTAGGTGCAGGTGGTCATGATGTGCAGCGTTGTAATCCGGTCCGAGCACCGTGCCGAAGCGTTTGCATGCGCTGCGATGGATTACGCGCAGGAATTCGCGCTCCTCGGGTGAGGCACCCCAGCCTGTCTTCACGCTGATCCTGCGCCCGTCCTCCAGCACGAAGGCCCCGACATCGATCGCCTCGGCGCGCGAGTGGGCAGAGAGGCGGCCGGTTCCGGACACGTTGCGGCAGGAATAGCTGCCCATGGTCTCGATACTGGCCAGAGGGCTGCCGAATATCTGCCGTGCGGCGCGGTCCACACCGTAACGTGCCCAGCCGGCAAAGGAATTGGCGAGCGGGCAGGCAACTGCGCCGAGGTTGGTGACTTGCAATTCACCCAGGTCCCCGCCGACCCGGTCGAGCTGGACCGAGTTCACCGTGCTGCATCCCGCGCCGTAAAAACGATCGGGCAGTGGGGCGAAGGCGGCTCCGCTCGATCCCAGTTCGGCAAGGCAGGTGCGTGCTTCGGGCTTTTCCCACGAAGGGTCGGCCACCCATTCTACCGGGCGCGTTGTCGCCGATGAACGCTCTTCGGGGCTGCCGACGCAGCCGGCGAGGGCAATGGCCAGAACGGAGCAAAGGGCAATCGAGCCGCGCATGGTCAGAACGATACCAGCGAATTGCTGAACATGACGCTACTTGCGACAGGCAAAACTGTGGGAAATCCTATTCGGGTGCGGCGACCTGTTGCCACAGCTCGATTTTTACGCCGTTGGGATCGAGCAGCCAGGCGAACTTGCCATACCCCTCGTCCACGCTGTCGAGCACGTCGACGCCCTTTTCTTTGAGCTGCGCAACGAACCCGTCGAGGTCATCGACGCGAAGGTTGATCATGAAGCCGCCCTTGCCGGGCTGGATGTATTTGTCATCCTCGAAATGGCTGATGAGCGAATAGGGCTTCTCGCCGGTTTCCTCGGACCAGTTCAGCTGCGGGCCGTACTCGCCGTCTATACCCAGCGTGTCGCGATACCAGGCCCGTGTGGCGGCGGGATCTTCCGCCACGTAGAAAACGCCGCCGAGCCCAGTAATCTTTGCCATGCTTATGCCTCCTGTGGCACGCCTGCCGGTGCCGTCGCCTTGCTGACCAGCCAGATCGCGACCCATGCCGCAATGAAGCCGGGGACGATCTCATACAGGCCAGCGTCCATTCCGGGAAGCTGGCTGTTCCAGCCAAGGGCAATCCACGCGGCGACGGTACCTGCACCGGTCACGAGGCCGGCGACTGCGCCGGTACCCGTCATCTTGTCCCAGACCAGCGAAAGGATGATCAGCGGGCCGAATGCTGCGCCGAAGCCGGCCCATGCGTTGGAGACGAGGCCAAGCACCTGGCTGTCGGGATCGCTGGCAATCGCGATGGCGGCCAGCGCCACAAGCGCCACGCAGATGCGGCCCACGTTCACGCTCTCGCGCTCGCTCGCTTCCTTGCGGAAAAACAGCTTGTAGAAGTCCTCGGTTAGCGAGCTCGATGCGACCAGCAGCTGCGAACTGATGGTCGACATGATCGCTGCCAGCAGCGCGGCCAGCAGGAACCCGGTTATGACCGGGTGGAAGAGCAGGTTGGCAAGGACGATGAAAATCGTTTCCGGGTCATCCACCACGAGACCATTGCGCTCCACATAGGCGCGGCCTGCGATGCCGATCCCGATCGAACCGATCAGCGCAACGCCCATCCACGTCATGCCGATATTGCGTGCAGTGGCGACCTTTTCGACCGTGTCGATCGCCATGAAGCGCACGATGATATGGGGCTGGCCGAAATAGCCGAGACCCCAGGCAAATGTGCTGATGAATGCCAGCAGGGTGAGCCCTTCGGTAAGGCTCAGGAAGCCCGGAACATCGACATCGGCGAGCGATCCGCCGCCTTCTCCGCCAGCTCCGAACATGACTACCAGTGGCATCACGACCAGCGCGACGACCATGATGAGGCCCTGCACGAAGTCGGTCATGCTGACGGCAAGGAAGCCGCCGACCATCGTATAGGCCAGCACGACAAGCGCCGTGATCCAGATGCCGAGCATGTAGTCGCTCATTCCAGCAGCAGGCAGCAGCCCGGCAAAGCTGGTTTCGAACAGCTTGCCTCCGCCGACGAGGCCTGCCGCAGTATAGACGGCAAAGAAAACCACTATGATCAGCGCGGAAACGACCCGCAGGGCGACTGCCTTGTCCGGGAAGCGATTGGCGAGAAATTCGGGAATGGTCAGCGCGTTGCCGCGCTCTTCGGTCTGCTTGCGCAGGCGCGGAGCCACGACGATCCAGTTGATGAAGGCGCCCACGAACAGGCCGATGCCGATCCATGCCTCGACGAGTCCGGCGGCATAGAGCGCTCCCGGCAGGCCGAGCAGCAACCAGCCGCTCATGTCCGATGCGCCCGCGGACAGCGCGGCGACGGACGGAGGAAGATTGCGACCGGCAAGGAGATAACCCTCGCTGGTGTCGGTCGAACGTTTCCAGGCCCAAAGGCCGATGGCAATCATGGCCACGAAGTAGAGGCCCAGCGAAATCAGTGTTCCCGTCTGCATGGGCGGGCTGGTAACAAACGTAACCGGTGTTGGCTACCGTGAGCGGCGGTTAGCGGTCCGCGATCGGCCGGCCCTTTTGCCGCGCTGATGCATTGAGCATGCAATGCCCCTTACGCTAATCACCCTGATAATGGCCTTCGCGTTTTGCGCTGTGCATCTTTTCGTCGGCCAGCTTCGCTTCCTTGACCGCAATCCGCGAAGTCGCTGGCTGTCCTTCGCAGGCGGCGTCGCGGTGGGCTACGTCTTCCTGCACATCCTTCCCGAACTTGCAGCGCATTCGGAGACCTTCGAGAAGGCAACGGGCTTCGATGCGACATTGGCTGAAGAACTTGTCTATGCGCTATCGCTCGCCGGTCTGGCGCTGTTCTATGGCCTGGAGCGTTCGCTCGCGAATTCCAGGGACCGGCGAATGGCGACGGAGGGACGAGACCGCCCGCATCAGCCGGTCTTCTGGCTTCATATTTGGGCGAGTTCGCTGCTCGTTCTGCTCATCGCCTACCTGCTCAACCACCGAGAAGACCCGACGCCTGCGGGGCTGGCGCTCTATTTTGCAGCGATGGTGCTGCACTTCGTAACCGCCGACTTTGGCACGCGGTCCAATCATCCGGAGATCTATGATGCGCGCGGGCGGTGGGTCTTGGTTGCAGCAACGCTGGGTGGCTGGCTGCTCGGCATCCTAGTCGAGTTGCCCGAAATGGTTATCGGCTGCCTCTTCGCATTCGTCGGAGGCGGCATCGTACTCCTGGTGCTCAAGGAAGAGCTGCCCGAGGATCGCAAGAGCTACTTCCTGCCGTTCCTAGCAGGGGCAGGACTTTATGCCGCGCTCGTGCTGGGCGAGACATGGCTCGCCGCAGCACATATGGCGGGATAGCTATCAGGCCTGCGCGGCGCGCTTGGCGCGCTTGCGCTCGTGCGGGTCGAGGATGGCCTTGCGAAGACGGATATTCTCCGGCGTCACTTCGACCATTTCATCGTCGTCGATATAGGCGATTGCCTGTTCCAGCGTCATCACGCGAGGCGGGGTAAGGCGGATAGCGTCGTCCTTGCCGGTCGAACGGAAGTTCGTCAGCTGCTTCGACTTCATCGGGTTCACTTCCAGATCATCCGGCTTGGCATTCTCGCCGATTACCATGCCTTCATAGATCTTCGCGCCGCCGCCGATGAACAGCTCGCCACGATCTTCCAGCGCGTTGAGCGCATAGGGAACGGCTTCGCCAGGGACCATCGAGATAAGTACGCCGTTCTGGCGGCCTTCGATGGGGCCGCGATAGGTGTCGTACTTCTCGAACAGGCGGTTCATGATGCCCGTACCGCGCGTGTCGGACAGGAATTCGCCGTGGTAGCCGATAAGGCCGCGCGAAGGGGCGGAGAAGGTGATGCGGGTCTTGCCCTGGCCCGAGGGGCGCATTTCGGTGAGCTCGGCCTTGCGGCGCTGCATCTTCTCGACAACCGTGCCGGAGTGTTCGTCATCCACGTCGATGACGACGGTTTCGAACGGCTCCATGCGCTGACCGTTCTCTTCACGGAAGAGCACGCGCGGGCGGCTGATGCCGAGTTCGAAACCTTCGCGGCGCATCGTCTCGATAAGGACGCCCAGCTGCAGTTCGCCGCGGCCGGCCACTTCGAAGCTGTCCTTGTCGGCGCTTTCGGTGATGCGGATGGCTACGTTGGTTTCGGCTTCACGATAGAGGCGGTCGCGGATCATGCGGCTCGTGACCTTGCTGCCTTCGCGGCCCGCTAGCGGGCTGTCGTTGACAGAGAACTGCATGGCAAGCGTCGGCGGATCGATCGGCTGCGCTTCGATCGGCGTCTTCACGCTCGGGTCGGCGATGGTGTTCGACACGGTCGCCTTTTCGAGTCCTGCAAGCGCGATGATGTCGCCGGCAACAGCGCTTTCCACCGGCACACGGTCGAGACCGTCGAAGGACATGAGCTTGGTAGCGCGACCGACTTCGATGACTTTGCCGTCGGCGTCGAGCGCGTGGATCGGATCATTGAGGTTGATCGTGCCCGACTGGACGCGGCCGGTGAGCACGCGGCCCATGAAGTTGTCGCGGTCGAGCAGGGTCGCGAGGAAGCTGAACGGCGCTTCGG
>JABDNC010000187.1 GCA_013001165.1 Erythrobacter sp. | reverse complement strand
GCGGCGAGCAGCATGCTGAAGAACAAAGTGACGAGAACCGACGCGTAGACGATCGAAGGTTTCGAATGGCTCTCATCACCTGCCTCGGATTCCCCCAGCATGCGCACGACGCCGGTCTGGAAACCTGCCTGCGCGAACATGCTGAAAAGGATCGAGAAGGTCGCCAGCACACCGAAAAATGCAAACTCCTCGCGCGGCAACACGCGGGTGAGCCACATGCTGACAAGCAGGGCCAAGGGAAAGCCAAGCGCACGGCTGCCGGCTACGGCAGCCGTAGCCAGGATCACCTTTCGCCGGTCGGAGGCACGCGACATCAGCTTTTCCATCCCGAAAGGTCGCGGCCGATCAGGCCTTCGGTCGCCTCGATATGCGATGCGTAATGCGCCTTAAGCCTTTCGCGCTCGGCTGTACCGAGCTTTTCCGGCTTCTTACCGAGCCGCGCGAGGAGGAATTCGTACGGCCCGCGGAACAGCGGAAGCTCGAACAGGCCGGGCGCGGAACGGCGCAGGCGCTTGGCCGTCATCCGGAATGCGCGGGCGACAGGATTGGAAATCTCCACACTGGCGTTCTTGTGGGATGCCTGCTGGGCTGCGAGCGCCTGCCGGGACAGGCCTAGATGGTCGAGCACTGCGTCGAATGCAGCCTGCGGATCGGCGATCAGGTCCTCGAACAAAAGCACCAAGAGCTGGTCACCGAAAACCGCCTTCCAGTTTGCGAGATGGCGGTCGTATTCGCCTTCGGTCACGTAGTTCGTGGCAAACGAGGTCTCACGGGCGCCGCTGACACATTCATCAAGCGCATCTGCAAACTGCGCACAGCCATCCTCGCCTCGCGAACGGGCATGGAGCCAGGCGGAGTAGGCTCGCCCAGCGGGTTCGCGAAGCACCACAATGATCTTCGCATCGGGCCGGACCTTGGCAATCGCGCCGGGGACCATCGCGTTGACAAGATAGTTGGTGCTCGCATCGCCGCGCAGCGCTCCCTCGGGCGCACCGCTGTAGAGCTTCAGATAGCTTGCTTCGTCACCGTAGGGCAGCGTGTCGCCAAGAGCGCGCTTCTTCGAACCGTCGAGAATAGTCCAGTCGCGCTCGTCCTCGCGCAGGAAGAAATGGTGCGGCTCCTTCTCGTGCGGGAAGAAGACGCCTTCGCGCTGGCGCAGCATGTCGACAAGGGAAGTGGTCCCGGCCTTGGCAGCGCCAATGATATAGAAATCGGGGAAGCGATTGTCGGTCATTCGCAAATGCAGCCTTGCGCGAACTACGCGCGCACCGGTCGCGCAGCCTGCGGCTCGGGCAGGAATGCTCCGCTTTCTCTGTGCGCTTCGTCGACCCTTGCGGCTCGTGCCCTGCGATCCGCCATGATCGCCTGCAGCGTGGCGAACATCATCGCACCGAACCAAGGCGAGTCGATTTGCGGATCGAGCAGGTTGATCGCGATCAGGAACAGGAAGGCAGCCCTGCCAAAATCGCCCTGCCCACTTCTCCAGAACAGGAGGTAGGCGGAATAGAGCAACAGCACTGTCAGAGGGATTCCCAGTTCCGCGAAGAGCTGGCTGATCCCGCTGTACGGCTTGTTGGCCGAGGATTCGATCGCGTAACGGTTGTTCTTGAACCTAATTAGCATCGGCGCGACATGTTCCTTGTGGACGTCGGCCGAGAACATGCCGGGCAGTTTGGGCAGATTATGGGTACTCACGTAGCTGTTGATCGGGCTGGTCCAGATCGCCGGCTGGCTCGAAAACTGCCCCGCCCCAGCACCGACAAGCGCAGTGTGCGGCTCGTCAACGTAGAGCTTGCCCACCGCCACGAAGGCATAAAGCTTGGGGTTCGACCCATAATACTCCTGAAATGCGTCATTCTTCACCTCGGCGCGATATTGGAGATACGGAACGACAACCATGGCGACAGCTGCACCGGCGAACATGACCGCGCGGTTCTTGCGCACGAAAATCACCAGCGCGGCGGCACCCGCCACAATGCCCAGGATGAAGTTCGGCATCAGGAAATTGAGACCTGCAACAATCAGCGTCGCATTGTCCGTGAAATTCAGCGCGCGCTTGCGAGACAGGGCCTCTGCGACCCCGAAGAAGCCGATCACGGTGACAATCTTCGCACCGCCATTACCGAAGCTGCCGTTATAAAAATCGGGCAGGTAATGGATGTACGGCAAGCGAAACGGGAAGCCGTGCTGGGTAAGGCTAATGAGGCTCGAGATGAGCACCAGCACGTTCAACACCTTGATGAAACTGCGCCCGTTGAAATGGCGCGAGGGTACGAAGCCCAGCACAGCCGCCATGAAGGGCAGGAACAGCGCCAGTTCCAGCGCCCATGAGGTGAAGGAGAAACTCAACCCCATCGCGATATTGACCACGGCGCCCACTGCGAGGAAGCCGAGCAGGAAGATCATCCGCGTGTAGCTGCGCTTCGCCAGCCAGTTGATCATGAAGATCGGCGTGGCGACATAGCCCGCATAGCTCGGCGCCGTGCGAGGCAGCGCCATCACCAGCGCGAAGGGTGCCGATTTCGGAATTCTCACCTGACTACTCGCATTTTCCCGAGCCCAAACCCGCTACGGCACCGCCTGCGCGGCCCGTTGGCTGTCGTTCTCGCATCCCTCTTGAACATAGGCAAGGCGCGCTACCTTGTCAGTCGATCTCGATCCGCAGCCCTTCGATCCGCCCCTGCGAAGCCGTCAGCGCAACATATTGCGCGGGGCACTCGGCCGGCACGGTAAACTCGACAGGACCGCGATAACGCTCGCCCACGAGCGCACCTGCCGCATTGCCGGCGCTGCGATCGCACCGCAGCAATACGGAGACCTCTGCGCGCGGCCCCGAACCCGGACGCCTTTTGCCGCCTTCATCCTCACGGCGCAGCGACAGCGTGTAGGTGCCTTCTTCCAGCGTAAGGAAGCGAAACGCGAATTGGCGGCGCAACGGATCGCGGTTGCGCACATCGAGCGTACCCTCTGTATCGCCGGACCGGATCGAAATGCCCGCGCCCGAGGGATAGGTCCATCCGAAGGGACTCGCTTCGCCTTCGGCAAACAGGAACTGCGTGCTGCGGTCTTCATCAGTGAGGCAGCGTTCCGGCCAGACCTCGAGCGCTTCGGTGGCCTGCGAATTGCCGAGAAGGGTCCGCACCACACGCGCATAGTCCGCGCATTCGAGCGAGGTTTCCATTCCGCCGGTCAGGACGAAGGTTTCCGCAACCGCCGGTCCGAATGTCGGGTTGGCGCGCAGGAATTCGGCAATCGAGGCCACGAGCGGTCCGCTTTGCACCATGCGTTCTGCCAGTGCACGGCGGCCTTCCGGCTCGTTGATTAGCAGGCTGATCGTGCCGAAAACCGCCTCCTCTTCGCGGCGCATGCGGGCAAGAGCATCGACGCGCTGCGCCGCAACTTCCCATTGCTGGTTGGTCAGCGCGCTACCGATAACGGTGACCTGCGTATAGGAATCGCGCCAGCCACGCTGCGCGGCCAGTGTCAGGGCCTGCCCGGCCTGCGCGACCTCGTCGGCTTCGACGGCCGCGAGCGCATAAGCGGAAAGGTTGGCTGCTTCGATGGGGCGCTGGCGCAACAAGGCTTCGCCGCGCGCCATAGCGCTCTCGGGATCGGTCACGGACAGCAATCGCGCCGCTTTCTCGTCAGCGAAACCGCCGAAACCTTCGGGCACATAGGCGATTAACGCGGGCCGGACGCGCGCGCTGCGGTCGATCTGCGAGACGACCGCTACGGCCGCAATCGCGAGGAACAGGGCGCCGCGCAGGACCCAGCCAAGGGTTCCAGGCTCGCGCGCCGTCATTCTTCGTCGCTGCCGTGCTCGTAGGTGTAATAGTCGCTGCCATAGTAGGCGTACTCACCGCTGATGTTGCGCGGGTTGAACTTGGTGAGAACCGCACCGAGCACGTTGGCCCTGACCATGTCGAGCCTGCGCAGGGCAGCTTTTACCGCACCGCGGTGACCGGAATCGGCATCTATTACCATGATCACGGCATCGGTATGCGCGGCCAGCGTCGGTGCGTCGGAGAGGCCGAGCATCGGCGGCGCGTCGAATACCACGCACTCGAACTGGGTCAGCAGTTCGGCAATCAGTTCGTCGAGCCTCGTCGAGCTGAGCAGTGCAGCCGGATCGGGCGGCATCGGCAGAGCCGTCATGTAGCTGAGCATGGGATGGCCCGAGGGGATAACAACCTCTTCCTTGGTACGCTCACCCGCCAGCAGGGCCGTGAAGCCTTCCTGCTTACGGTTCTGCAGCTTGCGATGCAGCGTCGGACGACGAAGGTCGGCGTCGATCAGCAGCGTGCTGCGGCCCAGTTCAGCGAATTCGAGTGCCAGCTTGCCTGCGGTGGTCGTCTTGCCCTCACCCGCCTTGGACGAGGTGATCGTAAGCGTGCGCGGAATGCCTTCCGCGGTGCTGTAGCGCAGGTTGGTGACGAGCGACTGGTAGGATTCGCTGACCGGCGATTTGGGATCTTCGAGATCCTCTGCCGGGTTCTCGCCCTGGATCATCGGGATCAGGCCGAGCAGCGAAACACCCAGCTTGTTCTCGACATCTTCCGGCGTGCGCAGGACATCGTCGAACTGTTCGCGCAGGAACACGACGCCAGCAGCCACGATCAGGCCGCCGAGCAGCGCCACCACGAGGTTGATGATGAGGTTTGGCGAGGACGGCTGGCGCGGAACCTGAGCGGTATCGACCATCGAGACATTGTTCGACGTCGCACCGGCGGTGGCGTTGAGCTCGTTATAGCGCGTCAGCAGCGTGTTGTAGAGAGCGCAATCGGTCTCGGCCACGCGCTTGAGGACGTTATACTGGACGCCGCGATCCTGCTCGTCGAGCGCCGCATCGCGAACCTGCGAAACCTGCGCCTGAATTTCGTTCTCGCGATCTCGAACGGCCTCATAGCCGAGACGGATCGAGTTCTTGATCGAGTTACCGACCTGGTCGAGCTGCTGCTCGATGCGGTCCACCTGCGCCTGCAGCGCCTGCACGTTGGGATGTTCGTCCAGATGGCGGGTGCGTTCGTCGGCCAAGCGGGCTTCCGCCAGCGAAAGCTCGCGAACGAGGCTGCTGTAGGCCGGGTTCTGCAGGACCTGCGGGATCGAGGAGATCGGCTGGTTGGCGACGTTCCGCCACACGTTCTCTGCAGCGATACGCTCCGCCGTAGCGAGGCTGGCCGCCTCGTTCAGCTGCTGCAGCGTGTCGTTGGTAACGGAAAGCGTGGTTTCCTGGTCCGCGTTCTGCCCCTGCCCCGTCACGCGGATCAGGCCGGCAGCACGGGAGAAGGTGTTGAGGTCCTTTTCGCTCTGCTCCAGCTTCTGGCGCGCATCTTCGAGCTGCTGGGCAAGGAATTCACGCGCATAGGCGGAACTGTCGAACTTGCGCGCGAGATTGCTCTCGATGAAGTTCTGAGCGATCGAATTCGACATTTCGGCGGCGATGCGGGGGTTACCGCTGGTGAAGCCAATCGAAACAAGCCGGCTGTCGACAGGCAGGGTGACCCAAAGGCCGTCCATCACCATGCCGATCGCAGTGTCGCGGCGATAGCGAGCGAGGCCTTCGGGGCCGGAGTAACCGGTGCCCTCGAGCGTATCGAGCTGGGGCATCTCGACGCCCTGCGCTTCGTAGAATTCTTCGCGTTCCGAAAGATCTTCCGATTCCACGACGCGTTCGGCGAGGCTGCGGCTCTCGATCACGTCGACCTGCGTTTGCAGGAAGCGCTCGGTCTCCTGATACGGCGTGACGGCCTGTGTCTCGGAGTCTTCGATAATCGAATCGGCTTTCTGCTCGATCAGGACCTGTGAAGTGGCTTGGTACTGGGGCCGCATCAACAGGGTCACGAGTACGCCGAGGCCGAGCGCGATGATGAGGATCGCAGCGATCGGCAACAGGTTGCGCCGGATCGCGGCCCACACTCGGCGCAGGTCGATGTCCATGAAGGCATCGCCGTCGGTCTGCACGTCTGCGGGATAGCGTCCTGCTCGCGCGCCTTCGAGCTGCGAAGCGTCCTGCGCACCGGATGCCGGGTAAGTGCTAGCCAATGGTTAGAACCTTGTGAAAAGATTGAGGATCGGCGCTGCGCGCAGGAAGTCCTGATAGGCTCCGCGGACTGCCGAGTAGCCGACGACAATACGGTCGCCGCCAAGAATTTCGGGATCGGGTGCACGGCCTTCGCGGATCTGCTTCAGATTGAAGACCGCGCCATAGCGTTCGCCGTCGATTTCACGGAAGACGATGACTTCATCGTCGACCGCGGTGAACTGGAGACCCTGTGCACGCGCGATGGCTTCGAGAAGCGAGGACGTACCGGCAATTTCGTAGACGCCCGGCGAATTGACCATACCGTCCACCGTGACGCGCTGCGCAGCGGAGCTGACGACGCCCACCACGACCTGCGGATTGCGAATGTAGCGCGTACCGAGGCCTGCCTCAAGCTCGCGGCTGAGTTCTATCGGGGTCTTGCCCTCCGCCATCACCTCGCCAACGAAGGGATAGTTGAACGTCCCTGCCGAATTGACCGAAATCTCGTCGAAGGTGAGCTCGGGCTCCTGGAAAACGCGGATCGACAGCGTGTCGAGCACGCCGATGCGATATTCGACGAGGCCATTTTCCTCCGATGCCGGCGGCACGATCCGATAGGCCTCATCGCCCTTCGGCAAATTGGCCGACGGGCTGAAGCATCCGGATAGCAAAAGGCAGGCAGGGAGCAGAAGCCCCGCGAATTTTTTAAACAATGACCCTAGTCCCTCGTTGTCGACAATGGGGCCGATAGCAGAGCGACGAGCAATCCTGCAACGCATAAGAGCGCCATATTCCGCAACGGCAAATCGAGTAGCGCTTGGAGCGCTATGCAGGCACTCGCCATTGCCGCAGCGAGCGTGACCGGCGCATGAACCGAACGCAGTCCGCGCCAAGTTGCGAAGAGCAGGTAAAGACCCCAGCCGATCACCAGCAGCCCGCCGACAACGCCCGCCTCGAGCACGATTTCGAGATATTCGTTATGGGCCCTGCCGGCACGGCCGGTCACCAGCGTTTCGAGCGATTCCTCGACCTGGAAGACCTCGTCAAACGTGCCCATGCCGCTGCCGACGGGCCAATAGCGGTCAATGCCATTGGCGGTATCCTCCCAGATATCGGGGCGCGAATCCTCAAGATCGCCGTAACGATCCCAGGTTTCGCCAAGCCGGTCGTTCGTGGCGACGAGGGCGCCAATCGCGGCAAGGCCGAGCACGCCAGCACCTATGATCGTCCAGCGCTTGCGCGCATCCACCTTCGCCAGCTCTTTCAGGATGAGCCAGCCGATCCATCCCAGCGGGAGCAGTAAAAGCGCCGTGGAAGACCGCGAGTTGGTCAGCACGACACCGATGACAAGGAGCATTGCGAGAAAGGCCATCGCCGCGGCCTGCGTCGCCCTGCGCGGCCTGTCGGCATAGAAGCCGACCAGCGCGCAGAGACCGATGACCATCAGGAGGCCGCTGCTATTGTGGTTGGCGAAGAAGCCGTAGAACCGGCCATCAGAACGGCTGCCGTAAAGGATCAGCGCATCGGAAGAGGTCGCGAACTGAAGCGCGCCGAAGAGGAAGTTGATCAGTGCCAGCCCGACCAGCAGCAGCAGGATGTGGCGACCTTGGGCCAGCTTCCTGCCGAATACCACCAACAGCGTCGCCAGCGGCCCAACAAGTGCGAGGACGGCAGTCAGCGTGCGGGCGCGATCGAGCGTGATCGGGAACCAGTCATCCCCTGCCCCGACAAGTTCACGACTTTCCAACGCCATGTCGCGCCCCGGGAGCGATTGCCACAATCCCGCAGGCAACGGCAGCAGCTGGATGACTGGAAGCGCGATCGTCAGCAGAACCAGGATTAGCAACGGCTTTGGAGCCGAAGACATGAAATGCCGCATCAATCCCGGTGTAAACAACAAGATGCCAAGCGCCACGAGCTGGACGAGGAGGTTCGCAAGGCCGCGGCCGACGCCCCCTCCACCAAAGGTCAAGGCGACCAGCATGAGGGCGATCAGGGACCATCCGATCATCCGCGTCCATTCGACTGGCGAGACCGGCTTTTGAGAACGGTTACGTGAAGGCATGGATGTTCCCGCAGGGTAGCAGACATGAAAAACCCCGCCGACCCGGAAAGGTCGGCGGGGTCAAAACTCTTAAAGAGCGGACTTAGAGAGCCGAACCTGCGGTACGGTCGTCATCGTCGTCACCGGTTGCGGCGAGAATACCGATGATCACGGCGATAGCTGCAACGATTGCGATGATGGTGGCACCGCCACCAGCTTCGCTAACTTCGTCAGCCGACTGAGCCGAACGGCTTACGGTCGACATCTTGACGGGCTGAACCGAAACGGTGCCGGCGTCAGCGGCACGGGTGCCGGCCTGAGCTGCAACCGGAACAACCGCCATTGCGACTGCACCGAGGCCCGAGAGAAGGCGGCTGGTCTTCATAAGGTAGTCTCCTAGTGTTCTTCTTACGAGAATTCGATTGGTGGGCTAGCAACGTATCCCACTAAGTGCAACCGGTTAAATCACCGTAAAGTGCAAAACTTCGCACCCGCACAATCCACCAATATGCGCCTTTCGGGAAGGTTCCGATAAAGCGCAAATTATTATTTTTGTGGGCTTTTTGCCTCAGTAGGCATTCGGGTGCACGAGCACCCGGGCTGTTGCCAACATGATACGCAAGTCACCTAAAGGCGACCAGTCCCTGATGTATTCGAGGTCTGCCTGAAGTCGATCGGTCAAATGACTTTCGGTTTCTGTAGCCCCGCGATGACCCCGTATTTGGGCAAGACCCGTCAATCCGGGTTTCAGCGAATGGCGCTGCCAGTAATCGCTGTCGATTTCCCAGAACAACTTGTCGTTGGCGAGCGAGCCGAGAGCATGCGGCCGCGGCCCGACCAGGCTCATTTCCGAGCGCAACACATTGATGAGCTGCGGCAGCTCGTCGATGCTGGTCCGGCGGATGAACTTGCCGATACGCGTGACGCGGTCATCTTGGCGCGAGGTGGAGCGCGCACCTTCCGAATCCAGCTTGGCGACCTTCATTGAGCGGAATTTGAGCATGTCGAACATGCAATTGCCCTGCCCCATGCGCGGCTGAACAAAGAAGACGGGCCCGCCATCCTCCAACTTGATGAGCAGCGCGACGATCAGCATCAGCGGACCGAGCAGGATCAGCGCCGGTATGGTGAATGCGAGATCGATGACCCGCTTCGTCAACCGCGCCCTCAGTCCGAGCGGGCCGGCCGATACCACGAGGAACGACCAGCCACCTTCGCGTTCGAGCGCGATAGCACCCAGTTCCTGCAGACTTTCGGAAATGACCTCGCCATGCACACCGGCTGCGCGCATGATCCGCGCCCAGAAAACGCGGCGTTCGACCGGACAGCTGACGATGACACGGTCCATGTTGCGCATGGTGCGGCCCAAGAGGTCGAGCGCGGCAGGATCGATCTGCGCCTTCTCGACCATTGCCGCATCGGCCGTCACACGGTCGGTACCCTGAAGAGCAATCTCGGGCCCACCATCCTGAATCACGAGGACGTTGCTGACCCGCCCGCCATAGTTTCTGCGGACATAATAACCCAGCATCCACCGCAAAGCCGCCATGGCAGCAAAGGATAAGAAGATGGCAAGCGAGTAGGTCACACGGGCAAAGTCGCTGCCCGACCGCACGTAGAATGTCATAACGAGGAAGAGCATCGCCGACAGCACGAGCGAGATCGCCACCCGCCCGAGTGCATAGCGCCAATCCTCCAGCGCCCTGATCGAATAGACCCGGTTGTATATCGCGATGACGAGGAAGATTGGCAGCGTGAGCTGCATGACCTGGATTGCGCGCGCAGAGGGAATGTCCCCGATATAAATTGCACCGGCGACCCAAAAGCTGACGAACAGGATCGCCATGTCCAGCAGGAACAGCAGCGCGTACATCTGGACGCGCTGGTGCTCCATCGAAGGACGCAGGTTGTTTTCGAGATATTGTTCTAGCGACATTCTCAATTGCGCCCTCAGGAAGAGGAGCTACGACCCATATTTGCAAAAAACGTCCGGCCGGCGGCTCATCCGACGGTATCTGTCGCCGCATAGTCGAGCCTGTGCTCCCTTGGCAATATCGACGCGCTGCACGCAGGCCTGAATTTTTCCGTGATTCAGTGGTTGATCGGGCCGCCGCAACCCTCGCCTTGCTCTCACCCGTCTGTCTGCTAAAGCGCCCCCAACTTCATTCGAACTGACAGGAAACAAATGGCCAAGATCAAGGTAGCCAACCCGGTCGTCGAACTCGACGGCGACGAAATGACGAAGATCATCTGGAAGTGGATCCGCGAACGTCTGATCCTTCCTTACCTCGACGTCGACCTCAAGTATTACGACCTTTCGATCGAGAAGCGCGACGAGACCGACGACCAGATCACCATCGACGCAGCCAACGCGATCAAGGAACACGGTGTCGGCGTGAAGTGCGCCACGATCACTCCCGACGAAGCACGCGTCGAAGAATTCGACCTTAAGAAGATGTGGCGCTCGCCCAACGGCACGATCCGCAACATCTTGGGCGGCGTGGTCTTCCGCGAGCCGATCGTCATCGACAACGTGCCGCGCCTCGTCCCGGGCTGGACCGATCCCATCGTGGTCGGCCGCCACGCATTCGGTGACCAGTATCGCGCCACCGACACGCTTATCCCGGGCGCCGGCAAGCTGCGCCTCGTCTTCGAAGGCGAGAACGGCGAGAACATCGACCTCGACGTATTCGAATTCCAGAGCCCCGGCGTGGCCATGGCGATGTACAACCTTGACGACAGCATCCGCGACTTTGCGCGCGCCAGCTTCCAGTACGGTCTCGACCGCAAGTGGCCGGTGTACCTGTCGACCAAAAACACCATCCTCAAGAAGTACGATGGCCGCTTCAAGGACCTTTTCCAGGAAATCTTCGACGCCGAATACAAGGACCAGTTCGAAAAGCACGGTATCACTTACGAGCACCGCCTGATCGACGACATGGTCGCTGCCGCGCTCAAGTGGAACGGGAAGTTCGTCTGGGCCTGCAAGAACTACGACGGCGACGTGCAGTCGGACATCGTGGCACAGGGCTTCGGCTCGCTGGGCCTGATGACCTCGGTTCTGATGACGCCCGACGGCAAGACCGTGGAGGCGGAAGCCGCGCATGGCACCGTCACCCGCCACTATCGCCAGCACCAGCAGGGCAAGGCGACCTCGACCAACCCGATCGCCAGCATCTTCGCATGGACGCGCGGCCTCATGTATCGCGGCAAATTCGACAACACGCCCGACGTGGTGAAGTTCGCCGAGACGCTGGAGCAGGTCTGCATCAAGACCGTCGAGAGCGGCAAGATGACCAAGGACCTCGCGCTGCTTATCGGCCCGAACCAGAGCTGGATGACCACCGAACAGTTCTTCGAGGCGATCGTCGAGAACCTTGAAGCCGAAATGGCGAATTGGGGCTGAAACCCTATGCTGTCTGGGTCATTGTCCAGATAAGCCAGATCATCGGGGTCGGCGTGAAGCCGGCCCCGTTTTCGTTTGGGGTCGACAAATTTAAGACGGGGTATTGATGGCCAAGCAGCCAGCGAAGAAGCGCAACACACGCCGCAAGGGCTCGGAAAAGTTCGGGCAAAAGCGGCTCGACGTCCGCAACGCAATGATCAAGGACATACCCGGCATCGCGAACCTCGTTCGCCGAGTGTACGAGGACATGCCCGCCTACACTCACGGCGAAATCCGCGGCCAGATCAACAATTTCAAGGACGGTTGCTTCGTCGCGCTGCTCGATGACGAGGTGGTAGGTTACTGCGCAACCATGCAGGTTGCCGAAGCGCTCGCCTTCCAAGACCATGATTGGGACGAGATTACCGGTAACGGCTACGGCAGCCGCCACGACCCCACCGGTGACTGGCTTTACGGCTACGAAATGTGTGTCGACCCCAAGGTTCGCGGCGTGCGCATCGGGCGCCGTCTCTACGAAGAACGCCGCGCCCTTGCCGAGGAAAACGATCTGACCGGCATCGTCTTTGCCGGGCGAATGCCGAATTATCGCCGTCTGCGCCGCAAGGTGGAAGGTCCGAAGGATTATCTTGCGAAGGTCGTCGAGGGGAAGCTTCACGACCCTGTGCTGCGCTTCCAACTCGCCAATGGGTTCGAGCCGGAACGGATCATCGAGGGCTACCTGCCCGAGGACAAGGCCAGCATGGCCAATGCCGTGATGATGGTCTGGCGCAATCCGTATGTGGAGCGCGACCAGCCTGTGAAGAAGCGCATCCCGCGCGGTGTGGAGGCGGTGCGCGTTGCGACCTGCCAGCTACAGGCTCGCCAAGTGGCGGACTATGACGAATTCATGCGCCACGTCACATATTTCGTAGACGTAGCAAGTGATTACGAATCGGACTTCATAGTCTTTCCCGAACTCTTCACGCTGATGCTGCTGAGCTTTGAGGAGAAGGAACTCTCCCCCGTCGAGGCGATCGAGCGCTTGTCCGAATACACCCCTCGCCTGCGCGACGACATTTCCGAAATGGCGATGCGCTTCAACATCAATATCATCGCCGGCAGCCATCCGACCCGCATGGAAGATGGCGATATCCATAACGTTGCCTACGTCTGCTTGCGCGACGGTTCGGTCCATGCGCAGGAAAAGATCCACCCCACCCCGAACGAGCGATACTGGTGGAACATCAAGGGCGGCGACAAGGTCGAGGTGATCCAGACCGACTGCGGCCCAATCGGCGTGCAGATCTGCTACGACAGCGAATTCCCCGAGCTTAGCCGCCGCCTCGCCGATGAGGGCGCGCGCATCATCTTCGTGCCCTTCTGTACCGACAGCCGCCAGGGATACTTGCGCGTACGCTATTGCTGCCAGGCCCGTGCGATCGAGAACCAATGCTTCGTCGTGTTGTCAGGCAATGTCGGCAACCTGCCCAACGTGGGTAATATGGATATCCAGTACGCACAAAGCTGCATCCTCACGCCCTGCGACTTCCCTTTCGCCCGCGACGGCATTGCCGCGGAATCGACCGAGAATGTCGAGACGCTTACCATCAGCGACGTGAACCTCGCCGACCTGCAGTGGGCGCGCGCCGAAGGCACGGTTCGCAATCTCGCCGACCGCCGGTTCGATCTCTACCGGATCGAGTGGGACGAAGACGGCAAGCACCCCGGCAAGCCGCGCCCGCGCCGCGAACCGCTCGGCCCGGCGCATCCTGGCGGTGGCTAATCTTCACTCGCGCCGTGACTTCGTAATTCTGGCTGTCTAGAGCGACCCCATGGCATCGGGCGAACTTGCATCACCGGCACTTTCTGACGCGCTCGTCATCCTGGGCGCGGCGGGTCTCGTAATCCCGGTTTTCACGCGCTTTCGCATCACGCCGGTCATTGGTTTCATCCTGATCGGTATCCTTGTCGGCCCATACGGCCTCGGCCAGATGGTTTTCGAGCGACCTTGGCTCGAACACATAACCATATCCGACCCGGACTCGCTTGACCTGTTCGCCGAGTTCGGAATCATCCTCCTCCTGTTCGCCATCGGGCTGGAACTTTCGTTCAAACGCCTCTGGCAGTTGCGGCGGCTGGTCTTCGGATTAGGCGCGGCGGAACTGCTGATCGGCGGGCTGTGCCTTGCCGTCGTGCTCTCGATGATGGGGCAATACTGGATCGGCGCGCTGGCGCTCGGCTTCGCCCTCGCCTTCTCCTCGACCGCCATCGTCCTGCCGATATCGGGCAGCACCAGCCCGGTTGGACGGGCCGCGCTTTCCATGCTGCTGTTCGAAGATATCATGATTGTCCCGATCGTCTTCGTTCTGGGCGCCATGGCACCCAATGCAGCGTCCGAGGGCTGGGAAGGACTGCTCACCACGCTCTGGCAAGGCGCCTTGGTCATCGCCGTGATGATGATCGTGGGGCGCATCGCCCTTCCGCGCCTGTTCGCGCAAGCGGCGCGCACCAAGAGCCCCGAACTCTTCCTCGCCGCATCGCTGCTGGTCGTGATCGGGTCGAGCCTCGCAACGGCAGCCGTCGGCCTGTCGCCCATCGTCGGCGCGCTGATCGCAGGCCTGTTGATCGCCGAGACCGAATACCACGGCGAAGTTGAAAGCATCATGGAGCCCTTCAAGGGCCTCGCGCTGGGCATCTTCCTGATTACTGTTGGCATGAGCATCGATCTCGCCACGATCTGGGAGCATATCGGCTCAATTGCGACGGCCGTGGTCGGCGTGCTTGTATTCAAGGCGCTGTTGACCGGCGTGCTGCTTCGCCTGATGGGCGCACGCCGCAGCACTGCAGCGGAAACCGGCATCCTGATGGCGAGCCCCTCGGAAACGACTTTGATCGTCCTTGCCGCAGCAAGCTCCGCCCTGCTGATTCAGCCCGGTACGGCGCAGTTCTGGCAGATCGTTACCGCGATTGGCCTTACCATCACGCCACTGCTCGCACGTTTGGGCCGCGTCGTCGCACGCCGCGTGGAGCCCGCTCCTGAACTTCCCGAGGAAGACGAGGGTGAGCGCCGCGTAATCATCATCGGCGCAGGCCGCGTCGGGCGCCTGATCGCGCAAATGCTCGACCAGCACGAAAAGCCCTATGTCGCGCTCGATTCCAATGCCGACCTAATCGAAAGTGCCAAGCGCAAGGGCTATCGTGCCGTCTTCGGCGACGCTGCCAGGGGCGATGCGCTCCACCGTCTAGGCATCGAAAACGCACTGGCAGTGGTGCTCACGATGGACGAACCGATCCTCGCGCAGCGGCTCGTTGCCAAGCTTCGCGCCGATTATCCCGACCTGCTGATCGTCGCGCGCGCCCGCGACATCAACCACGCGGCAGAGCTGTACCGCGCCGGCGCCAGCCATGCCGTGCCCGAAACACTCGAAGCCACGCTGCAACTGAGCGAGGCCGTCCTCGTCGACATCGGCGTCGCCATGGGTCCGGTCATTGCTTCGATCCACGAGAAACGCGACGAGTTCCGCGAACTGATTGAGAAAGAAGGCGCGCTCGACTACAAGCCGAAGCTACGCTCGAGCACGGCGGACGGTTGAACCTTTCGCTCTCTCCATGCGTTGATTGGGCAAAAGGAGAGTAAAATGAGCGACATCGACCCGACCAAGCCCATCCCCAACGACGAGAAGTTCAAGCCGCAGAACGTGGCAGACCCCCTGAAGGACCAAGCACCAGACCAGCTGCGCGGAAAGCCCGGCGATCCCGAGGGCTATGATATCGAGCAGGGTTCCAGCGGCGTCACCAAAAAGACCCCCAGCGCCTGATATATCCTCAGGAGAGGAGAGTGACGCCTGACCGGTCAGCGCCGGTCAGGCGTTTTCTTTTGCCAGCGCTCTGCGCACAGCATCAAGCGCATCAGACGCCTTCGAACCGTCGGGTCCGCCGCCCTGCGCCATGTCGGCGCGGCCACCGCCGCCCTTGCCGCCAAGCGCTTCGACTCCGGCGCGAACCAGTTCGACAGCGCTGAAACGGTCGGTCAGGTCGTCCGTCACAGCGACGGCAAATGCGGCCTTTCCGTCATTCACCGCACAGATCGCTGCAACGCCCGATCCCATGCGATTCTTTGCTTCGTCGAGCAGCGGACGCAATTCCTTGGGGCTCAGGCCGTCGATGGCCTGGCCGGAGAACTTCACGCCGGCGATATCTTCATCGGCAGGACCGGCATCACCCGACCCACCGCCGCTCAGAGCAAGTGCGCGCTTGGCTTCGGCGAGTTCCTTTTCGAGCCGCTTGCGCTCGTCAACAAGCGCTGCAACGCGTGCGGCCGCATCGTCGGGCGAGGTCTTTAGAGCGCCCGCAATGGCGCGCACCGTTTCGTCACGGGCTAGCAGCCACTCGCGAGCCGCTTCGCCGGTCAGCGCCTCGATCCGGCGTACGCCCGAGCTGACGGCGCTTTCGGATACGATCTTGAACAGGCCGATATCGCCAGTCGCCTCGACATGCGTACCGCCGCACAGTTCCACCGAGTAGTTCTTGCCCTCGCCGCCCTTGCGGCCCATCGACAGGACGCGAACCTCGTCGCCGTATTTCTCGCCAAACAGCGCCAGTGCACCGGCTGCCACCGCATCGTCGGGCGTCATCAGGCGCGTGCCGACCTTTTCGTTGGCGCGAATTTCTTCGTTCACCTCTGCCTCGATGGCAGCGATGTCATCTTCGCCGAGCGGCTTGGGGTGCGAGAAGTCAAAGCGGAAGCGGTCGTCGGACACGAGCGAACCCTTCTGGGTCACATGCTCACCAAGGCGATTGCGCAGTGCGGCGTGGACGAGATGCGTCGCCGAATGGTTGGCGCGGATACGGTCGCGGCGTCCGGCGTCGATCTCGAGATGCACGGCATCGCCGACCTTGATGCTGCCCTTCTCGATCTTGGCGACATGTGTGTGCAGGCGGCCGAGCGGCTTGTTCGTTGTCGAGACAGCAATCTCGAGGCCCTCGGGCGTCCAGATGCGTCCGGCATCGCCGGTCTGGCCGCCGCTTTCGCCATAGAATGGCGTCTGATTAGTCAGCACGATGACATCGTCGCCAGCTGAAGCGCTGTCGACTTCCTTGCCGTCCTTCACCAGCGCGACGACTTCGGCCTCGCCGGTGTCGGAGGTGTAGCCGGTGAATTCGGTCGAGCCTTCACGCTCTGCGATGTCGAACCAGACTTCCTCGCTGGCGGCCTCGCCCGAACCCTTCCACGCGGCGCGCGCGGCTGCCTTCTGCTGCGCCATGGCAGCATCGAAGCCCTTCTTGTCGACGCCAATGCCGCGGTTGCGAAGCGCGTCTTCGGTGAGGTCATAGGGGAAGCCGTAAGTGTCGTAGAGCTTGAAGGCGGTCTCGCCGTCGAGCGTGCCGCCCTCGCCCATATCGCCGGTGGCTTCGTCGAGGAGCTTGAGGCCCTTGTCGAGCGTGCGGCGGAACTGCGTCTCCTCGCGTTCGAGCACTTCCTGGATCAGCGCCTGGCCGCGAACGAGTTCGGGATAGGCAGCACCCATTTCGCTGACGAGTTCGGGCACGAGGCGGTGCATCAGCGGTTCGCTTGCGCCCAGCAGGTGTGCGTGGCGCATGGCGCGGCGCATGATGCGACGAAGGACATAGCCGCGGCCTTCGTTGCTCGGCAGAACGCCGTCGGCTAGCAGGAAGCTGGTCGAACGCAGGTGGTCGGCGATCACGCGGTGGCTGCCCTGCTGGTCGCCTTCAGCCTTGACGCCGGTCAGCGCCTCGCTGGCGCCGATCAGCGCCTTGAACGTGTCGGTGTCATAGTTGTCGTGCACGCCCTGCATGACCGCAGCGACGCGCTCGATGCCCATGCCAGTATCGATGCTGGGCTTGGGCAGGTCGCCGACGATCTCGTCCGCTTCCTGCGTGAACTGCATGAAGACGAGGTTCCAGATCTCGACGAAGCGGTCGCCATCTTCCTCCGGCGACCCCGGAG
This sequence comes from Erythrobacter sp., assembly GCA_013001165.1. Taxonomy (GTDB): domain Bacteria; phylum Pseudomonadota; class Alphaproteobacteria; order Sphingomonadales; family Sphingomonadaceae; genus Qipengyuania. Next base: position 8,564 of record JABDNC010000187.1, on the reverse strand, counting down.
GACCGCCCCAGATGTGATTGCCGTGATCGTAGAATATCTCCGAACACGGCCCGCAAGGACCGTCCGAACCCATGGCCCAGAAATTGTCCTTGGTCGGAATACGGATGATCTTGTCGTCGGCAAAACCGGTGCGCTTCTTCCAAAGGTCGAAGGCTTCATCGTCCGTGTGGTAGACGGTGACCAAAAGGCGGTCGGGATCGAGGCCCCATTCCTTGGTTAGCAGGGTCCAGGCGCTGTCGATCGCCTGTTCCTTGAAATAGTCGCCGAAGCTGAAATTGCCGAGCATCTCGAAGAAGGTGTGATGCCGCGCGGTGTAGCCGACATTGTCGAGATCGTTATGCTTGCCGCCGGCGCGCACGCATTTCTGTGCGCTGGTGGCGCGCGGTGCGGGCGGGGTCTCGAGTCCGGTGAAGGCGTTCTTGAACGGAACCATGCCCGCATTCACGAACATCAGCGTGGGATCGCTGAACGGCACGAGCGGCGCGCTCGGGACTTCAGCGTGGTCCTTCCCGGCAAAGAAATCGAGGAAGGAGCGGCGGATTTCGTTGGTCGACGTCATGGGAGCGCAGTTAGGCAATCACTGCGCGCGGGACAAGCGCGAATGCCCCATGCGAGGCGCCGAATTCCACTCTTACCAGATGAAGTAGGCCCCGCCGCGCTCACGGGCGCGCTGCCACGCCGGACGGGCGTGGATTGCCTCGACGAACTTGGCAAGCTTGGGCGCCTTCTCCGCATAGCCCTGCATGACAGCGATTTCTGCCGGGAAACTCATCATCACGTCCGCCGCGCTCCAGTCGGACCCGACGAAATGGAGATCGTCGGAGATGTTCTGTTCCGCAAAGTCGACATGCGCAGCGAACTGTTCCTCGACACGGGGCATCATCGGGGCTGCTGCATCGCCGAGGCGACCGGCCATGATCTTGAGCATGACGGGTACAAAGAACGAGCTCTCACCGAACTGCATCCATTCGAGATGATCCACCCATTCCGAACTCGAACGGTCGGGGAGCCACGCCTCGCCGCCATGGCGCGCGCAGAGATATTCGATGATGGCTCCGCTTTCGGCGATGAGGCGTCCGTCGTCCTCGATCACCGGGGACTTGCCGAGAGGATGGGCATTCTTGAGTTCCGGCGGCGCGAGATTGGTCTGCGCATCACGTTGGTAGGAGACAACGTCATATTCCGCGCCCAATTCCTCCAGCAGCCAGAGGATGCGCTGCGAACGGCTGTTGTTGAGGTGGTGGACGGTGATGGTCATCGTGCTCTCCTGATTTCGAGCATCCTGCCTAGGGATAGCTTGGCTACCGCGCCACCCGCTTTATTCCCGAGCGCACCCCAAACACGCGAAAAGCCGGTGCGGCGCTCTGGATGAGTGCGCGCGCACCGGCTTTCCGTGTTTCCGGGAGCGCCGGGGGACAGCCCGGCTTTGGCGAACGGCGGGGGAATAGTGCCGTACGCGCTCCCGCTTGAAGGGATGTGATCAGTCTTCCGCGTCCGGACCAGTCATCATCTCTTCGGCGACCTCGTCGGTTTTGCCGCGGATCGCAGCTTCCAACTTGGCGCACATTTCGGGGTTTTCCTTGAGGAAGGTCTTCGCATTTTCGCGGCCCTGACCGATGCGGACGCTGTCGTAGCTGAACCAGCTGCCCGACTTTTCGACAATGCCAGCCTTCACGCCCAGATCGAGGATCTCGCCGATCTTGGAGATGCCTTCGCCATACATGATATCGAATTCGACCTGCTTGAACGGAGGAGCGACCTTGTTCTTGACCACTTTCACACGGGTCGAGTTGCCGATCACTTCGTCACGGTCCTTGATCTGGCCGGTACGGCGGATGTCGAGACGGACCGAAGCGTAGAACTTGAGCGCGTTACCACCGGTGGTGGTTTCGGGGTTACCGTACATCACGCCGATCTTCATGCGCAGCTGGTTGATGAAGATCACCATGCACTTGGAACGGTTGATCGAGCCGGTCAGCTTGCGCAGCGACTGCGACATGAGACGCGCCTGGAGGCCAACGTGGCTGTCACCCATCTCGCCTTCGATTTCGGCGCGCGGCACGAGGGCTGCGACCGAGTCGACCACGAGAATGTCGATCGCGTTGGAGCGAACCAGAGTGTCGGTGATTTCAAGAGCCTGTTCGCCGGTATCGGGCTGCGAGACGATCAGCTCGTCCACATCCACGCCAAGCTTTTTGGCGTAAACCGGATCGAGCGCGTGTTCCGCGTCGACGAATGCTGCCGTGCCGCCAGCCTTTTGCGCTTCGGCAATGGCATGCAGTGCAAGCGTGGTCTTGCCCGAGCTTTCAGGGCCGTAAACTTCGATCACGCGGCCCTTGGGCAGGCCGCCGATGCCGAGTGCGATATCGAGGCCGAGCGAACCGGTGGAAATAGCTTCCACATTCATCGCCTCCTTCTGACCGAGCTTCATTGCCGAGCCCTTGCCGAATGCGCGATCGATCTGCGCAAGCGCGGCGTCCAATGCCTTCTGGCGGTCTGCGTCCACTTTCTTTCCTTCTACAAGCTTCAGACTAGCCGCCATGACACATTCCCCTTTTGCATTTCCAGAGCCGGTTTCGACTCTTCAACTGTCAAGGCATGTACCGCGTTTGTTCCGATAGAACAAGAGTGGAACAGAAATTTTTTCCAAGAGGGTCAATGGTCGGCGAAATAGATAGGCGGACGGCGCACACGCCACTTCCTATCATAGGTGCCGTTCCCAGGCACCTCGACCTCTACGACGAGGTCGCCATTTTTCACCACGGCGTCCTCCGTGCGGCCAGGCCGCACTTCCCATTCGCCGGGGAAACCGAAATTGATGCGCACGCGGATCGGGGTTTCATTGGCATTGGAGATAACCATGCGCATTTTCGTCCAGCGCGCACCATTATCGTCGGGCTCGGTTTCACCCTCATATCCGCACAGAGCGAAGACCTTTGCGCTGTCACCGAGTGGCAACTCGACTTCCTGCCCTACCGGATAATCGCGCAGTTCGAGCTCGGCGACCAGCTGTGGGCCGAGCGTCGTGTTCTCGAACGCATTGACCTTCCCCATCGGGAGCGAGGCACCAAGCCCGAAGTCCACCGTGTTCTCGGTGAAGAGCCGGATCGTGGTTTCTTCGAGGTCCTCTTCATCGCCGGGATAGAACTCGTCGTCGGGTTCACATCTTGCTTCATACAGCCAACGGGTCCGGATCGCCTCGCGCGACAGGAAAGCAATCTGCTTCATGCCTTTCGAAGACACCGTGACCGGACGCGGTACGCGGTACAGCTTGAGATCGGCGAGGTTCTCCTCGCGCGCCATCGCCTCTTCCGAAACGACTGACAGAGGGCTGACCGAAGCGAACGAGTCGCGGCGCACTTTCGAGGCCGTCACCACAATGACATCGTCATTGAATCCCTGCGAAATGCCCGCAGGCGGAGGCGGAGGAGGCGGCACATTGTAACTGCTGACCGGAGTGCCCCTCGCGGTGCTGCCAATCGGATAGCAATTGAGCCTCAGGCCGCGCGCCCGCGGACTTTCGGCAAGCTCTTCGAAATCGGTCTGGATCGCGATCTTGCCGGCGACCACCATCAGATTGGCGTCGGGAAAGGATTGCCCATTGTCGTTCAGGACGGTGAGCCAGCTGGTCAGGCCCATGGGGAAGGTTCCGTCACGCCGCCCGTTTCCCAGCTGCGCTACGTAATTCGCTTCCCAGTCGAATCCCCATGACAGATAGGTGAGCACCACCTCGTAAGTTCCGCCGGTCTCGCTGTAGGTGTCGATATTGAAGATCGGCCTTGCCGAAAGCTCGGGCGGGACACCATCGAAGGTGAGTTTTTCGGACAGGCCCGAGCAGCGAACGGCCTCGAAGGTATCACCGGTCTGCAGCACAATTCCACCATCCGCACGGGTCCTGACGATTGCGTCGCGGCTTTCCGATTTCCCGGTGCCGGGATTGAACCGCGTGATCGTCACGCGATTGCCGAGCGTCCGGTCGACCAGGGCGGCCGGTGACAGCAGGTCGGCATTGCGATTCTTCTCGATCGTCCCGCCGGGCAGGCCGGAGACGATTGCGGTGACAGCGACCATTCCTTCGGAAACACCTTCGAACAGAATGGTCGAACGCCCGCGCGGCAGCGTGACCGTGCGCGTCTCGCTAATCATGGCGTATCCGCGCGGGTTGTTCTGATCCATTTCCCCGCCCACGGACCGGTTCGGGTCGCGATAGACTGTCACCGCATAGTTGCTTGCCTCCGAGGCAAACACGCGGGCGCGCTCCTCTTGCGCGGCCGCAGGGCTCGCAAGGAGCGTCGCGAGAAAAGCTAGAGTGGCCGGAAGGATGCGCATTGCCGCGATCTCCCGATCAATACTTTGTTTCGTAGACCACCCGGACCACGCGCTTGTCCTCTGCAGGCACGCGCACGTCCCACTTGCGGGTCGAGGGCCCCTGCTGCTCGCCCGTCACATCCTCCGAGATGACGCGGTAGTCGCGCGACCACCATCCGCGATAGAGTCCGTCCTGATAGAACTCGACGTTCACCGGCGAGCTTTTCGCGTTGTAGAAGGTGTAGCGCATGGTCGTGCGGTAATATTTGATCTTCCGCTCGACCTCCACTTCACGGGCGACCTGGCCGTCCTCGACAACGCGATAGCGGGTCGTCTTTTCCCACTCGTCCTTGTCGATCTCCTCGCGCTTCTCGACCTCGACCTGGACATAGACGTCGAATGCGTCGCCGGTGCGCAGGAACAGATCGCTGCCCATCGGCGTGTGACCGATACCGGCCTCGCCGATGAATTGCGGCGTGCCCTGACGGTCGCGCTGGTAGAACCGCACGGTTCCTGCGGGCAGAGCATCGCCCAGCCCCTGGTCGCGCGCTGTGTTGAAGGAGATCGCGCTGCTCGCCGCGACCGGTTGCTCGTCCCGGACCAGCCAGCCCACGCGGCGTTCGTAGCGGCGGCGGGCAGGCACGCCCTGCACGTCGAGGAAGCTGACCTGCTTGGTCTGCGCATTGGCGACCGTGGTGCGCTCCTCGATCGGGTAGAGATAGAAATCGCCCAGCGATTCCCGCTCGGCGGCTTCGGTACCCGGTGTACGCATGCTGCGCGGTTGCGGGCGGCGACCGTTTCCGCTGCCCGTGTCTCCAGCAACCAGCAGCAGGTCGGCGTTCTTGAACGTCGTGCCGGTCTGGTTGGTCAGCGTCACCCAGCCCTGCATATCAACGGTGCTGCTACCCTCGTCGAAGAGTGCGACATAGTCCGCCGACCAGCCAAGTCCCGAGGTGAGGTAGCGGATCGAGGCGGGGCGCGTACCGGAGCGGCTCGAATCCAGCGTGACAGAAAGAGTCGGACGGGCACGCAGGTTCGAAGGCACCCTGTCGAAGATGGCGCGCACCGGCAGGCCATCGTCACGCAGCACCTCGATGCGGTCGCCGATCTTCACGACGACACCGCCGGCAGTCGAGAGCACCGTCGCCCGCTCGCGTGTTTCGGCGCCTGTCGCCGGATTCGTCCGCACCAGCGTGATTGTCTTGCCGATCGCCTTCTCCATGAGCTTGGACGGCGTCAGCAGGTCGAAATCGAAATTCTGTTCGACGATCGAAGTGCCGGCTGCGGCGAAGCTCAGCGTCTCGGGCTGGATGCGCGCGGAAACATCGGGGAACGAAATGGTCGTCTGGCCGGCTGGGATCGACAGCTGGCGAACGTCCTGAACGAGGCTGCGGCCGCCATTGTAGATGGTGATCGCGACATCGCCCTGTGCGGTCTGATCGGGGTTTTCCAGCGCCTGTTCGGTCGACTGGGCGAGCAGCGGTGCCGTCCCCAGTAGTGCGATCGAAGCTGCGAACGAATAACTGCGTACCCTCATGGCAATCCCCCTGTTTCAGGACAGGATTGCACCGCCTTTCACTCAGGCGTCAACCTTGACCTGCTCTCCAAGCACTTCAGATACCTTGGCATTTATTTGCTGAACGCTGAACGGCTTCGGAATGAAATGCATATTGTCGATGTCAATTTCGTTACGCAACGTCTCTTCGGCATAGCCCGACATGAAGAGAATCGGGATCTTGGGCTTCACCTTGCGGATGGCGCGGGCCATCGCTGGGCCGTCCATCGCGGGCATCACCACGTCGGACACGATCAGGTCGAACTCGGTATTGCCATTGGCAATTGCGGCAAGACCTTCCTCGCCATCGCTGGCGGTAACGACTTGGTAGCCTGCACGGGTAAGCGCCCGCTGCGCCACGGCGCGGACCATGTCCTCGTCTTCCACGAGCAGAAGGTTGCCGCCGCCCGACCATTCGCTTGCCTTGGGCTCTTCGGGGTCTTCGGTGCGCTGGTTTTCGGGTAGCTCGCCCTTGTGCACCGGCAGGTAGACGGTGAAACGCGCGCCGGCAGGCGACCCGTCTACCCCGCTGACATTGTCGGCGAAGATGAAGCCGTTCGACTGCTTCACGATACCGTAGACGGTGGACAGGCCGAGGCCGGTGCCCTTGCCCTGCTCCTTGGTCGTGAAGAAAGGTTCGAAAATCTTGTTGAGGTGCTGCTCGGGAATGCCGCCGCCCGTATCCTGCACGATCAGCACGGTATAATCGTCGGCGGGCATGATATCGATGCCCATCTTGCGCACGTCGCGCGCGGAAATCCGCCGCGTGGCGAGCGTGAGCCTGCCCTTCCAGTCCTGCTTGCCGGTCTTCTCGGCATGTGCCTGCATCGCGTCGCGCGCGTTCACGGCAAGATTGATGATGACCTGTTCGAGCTGCTGCGGGTCGGCACGCACGGCGCCAAGCTCGCGGTCGTGCCGCACGGTAAACTCGATCTTCTCGCCCATGAGGCGCTTCAAGAGCTGGCTGACCTCGCTGACGACGTCGGGCATCTGGAGGACGACCGGACGCAATGTCTGCTGGCGGCTGAAGGCGAGCAACTGGCGCGTCAGGCTGGCCGCGCGGTTCGAGTTCGCCTTGATCTGCTGGATGTCGTCGTAATCGCTGTCGCCCGGCGTGTGGCGCAGCAGCATGAGATCGCAATAGCCGATGATTGCGGTCAGCACGTTGTTGAAGTCGTGCGCCACGCCACCCGCGAGCTGGCCGACAGCCTGCATCTTGGTGGCCTGCGCGACTTGTCGGCGGAGGCGCTTTTCTTCGGTAGAGTCGCTGATCGAGAGCAGCACCGCCGCCTCGCCCAATCCGCGCACTCCTGCAAGACCGATGGAGACGGGCTCTTCCTTGTCGCCTGCCAGCCTCACGGCCATGTCGCCGCTGGCGGTCGCGCCCTTGGCAAAGCGCCGCACCGTATCGGCCATGGCCGACTTGTCCTCGCGGACAACAAGGTCGGACGGGAACTGCGGCAGCCCTTGGCTTTCGCGCTCGACCGCGCGCAGGAATGCCTTGTTCGCGAACAGGAAGCGCCCGTCGCGGTCTGTCAGTGCAAGGCCGAGCGGCAGCGCTGACAGCAGCGCTTCCAGCTGCGGGATCGCGGCCTTTCCGCTACTCTGCCAGCCACCGCCGATACCGACGCCGCTATCGACCAGCAGCATCAAAGACGGGGCCTGGTCCGGCTGCATGTCACCGCCGGTCTGGCGCGCATCGAGCGGCACATGGACTAGCGTCTGTGGCGTGCCCTGCTGACCTTCACGGGCAAAGAAAATGCGGTCGCGATCGTCTGAGCGCAGCAGCTGGACGAATTCCTGACCTGCCAGCGAGGTATTCTTCGCACCGGTCGCCCGCACGCCGAGGCCCGGAGTGGCCGCCTGGACGATACCATCGGGTGCGACCAGCGCGAGCTCGATACCCGCACGCGAAATCATCGCGCCAAAGGTACCGGACACACGCTCCGCGATGCCCTCATAGGACTTCTGCCGGACGATTTCGGCGAACCGCCAGACGAGGTAATCCTCGCCGCGACCGACCCGCTCGATCTTCAGCACGAAGGAACGGTCACCCGATGAAAGGCGCAGGCCATCGCACTTGGCATGGCCCTCGCGCCATGCCTGCCTTTGCGCATCAAGTAGCCTCTGCCGCGAGTCGTTCCCGAACTCGAGTTCGTGCGGCGGCGTATCTCCGCCGAACCATTCCTCGAACGTCTCGTTCGAACAGGTCAGTCGATTGGCGCGGTCGACGATGGCAACGGCGCGATGCGAATTGCGGATCGCAGCGGCGGTAACAGCCCAATCGGGCTGGCCCGGCTCGCTAGATACCGGCGCAGTGCGCAACCGTGCCGCAAGCAAAAGCGCAAACAGGATCGCGAGCAGGCCGCCACCATAGGCCACCGCCGCCAGCGAAGTGCCCGCAGCGAGCCAGATTACCCCGACCGAAACGACGAAGGCCAGGATGATACCGAGCAAGAGCGGCAGTGGCGGCAGGCCTTGCGGGGTTTCGTCGCTGACGAAACTCACTCGCCCTTCTCCCCCATCCGCTCGTCAAGACGCATTTCCATAGCGACCAGACGTTTACGACGGCGTCGGGCAACGACAAAGCGCCACGTGAAACTTGCCACCAGATATCCCGCGCCAGCACTAACGATCGCGAGCACCAGGAAGCCGAATGCCGTAACACCGCCGACTTCGAGCCAACGCGCCAGTGCGCCAC
>JABDNC010000173.1 GCA_013001165.1 Erythrobacter sp. | reverse complement strand
ACCCGATAGTGATCGGCGTTTCTCCGTGAATGCTTTCTGGGATGGCCGCAAAGTCACGCAGCAGGGTGACCGATTTGCGCAGGCCCGGCTCAAGGATCGCATCGTCCCCTTCGGGCGGCAGGTCGCTCTTCTCGACCTGCGGACTCGCACGTTCGAGATGCATGAGCTCGCCCAGTTCCTTCGGCGTCATCATGATTTGGTGCGGCCCGCGCCGGCCGAGGATCGTGATGGTCTCGATATTGGAGCCCTTCAGTGCATCGAGCGCATGGCTCACGATGTCCGAACCGGCAAACTCGCTTTCGGTCTTGGAAAGGATGCGCGCGACATCCAGCGCGACATTGCCCATGCCCACGACCACCGCGTGCCTGCCGGACAGGTCGGGCGCGAGCGAGGCGAATTGCGGATGGCCGTTGTACCAGCCGACGAAGGCGGCGCTCCCGATCACGTTGCGAAGGTCTTCGCCGTCGAGCCCGAGCTGGCGGTCATGCGGTGCGCCAGTCGCGAAGATCACGGCGTCGTAGAGTTCCTGCAGGTCACCGACCGAAACGTCCTCGCCGACCTCGACATTCCCGACAAATCGCACGTTGTCGGTCAGGGCGGTCTTTTCATACCGCATCGAGACCTTCTTGATCGATTGGTGATCTGGCGCAACGCCGGTGCGGATCAGCCCGTAAGGTACGGGCAGGGCGTCGAATACATCGACCCGCACATCATCGCCCCACAGCTTTCCCGCAGCTTCGGCCGTGTAGTATCCGGCCGGCCCCGATCCGACGATGGCGATATGGCGCATTAAAGGCGTCTCCCCCGCAATTTCCTTCACAATGCAGCGAGCGGTTGCGCGAGGCAAGCTCCGAGACTCGCGGGTACACGGGATTGCTATGGTTATGCGTTTGGTAAGGGTTTCCCTTTATGCGCTTCTCCAGTGCCAGAAGGCACACAAGTTACGGTCGCGAAATCAAGGGCGCTAGGGACGGGACAGATGGGAGCCATGGGCGGATTCTTCAACAGGAGTGCGCGCTCTGCACGTAACGGTGAGGAGCAGCGCGAGGCTCCGCTTGTTCCGATCCTGCCGACCGATCACGAACGCCGTGTCGAGTTGCTCGACAGTTTCGAGAACGCAGGCCTCGGCTGGTTCTGGGCCACCGACGCTCAAGGGCGCCTGATCTATCTCTCCCAAAACGCCATCGACCAGCTCGGCCTCGACGAAAGCGAGACGCTGGGTAAGCCGCTAATCGACCTCTTCGTGCCGTGCCGTATGACCCGCGACGAGAAAGCCGAGCAGCAGGACAGGCCGCTCACCTTCTACCTCGCTGCGCGCAATTCGATCTCGCAGCTCCAGGTCCGGCTTGCGCTTCACGATCACGAGGTCTGGTGGGAGATCGCCGGGAAACCACAGTTCGACGAGCGGAACGAGTTCACTGGCTACCGCGGCAGCGCAAAAGACATCACGGTCAGTCGGGAATCGCAGAGAGACGCCGAACGGCTGTCACAATATGATTCGCTGACCGGTCTTTCGAACCGCCACCGCATGAGGAAAGAGCTGACCGCCAAGCTCAAGGCTTATCGCAGCTCGAAGCGAGTCTGTGCGCTCCTCATGCTCGACCTCGACCGCTTCAAGCAGGTCAACGATACCCTCGGGCACCCGGCCGGCGACGAACTGCTCAAGCAGGTGGCCGCGCGGCTCAATGCCATTCTCGAACATCGCGGTGAAATCGGTCGCCTCGGTGGCGACGAATTCCAGATCATCCTGCCCGACATCGACGACCGTGGCGATCTTGGCGACATTGCCTCTCGCGTGATCCAGATGCTGGCACAGCCCTATTCGATCAACGGTTCGCGCGCGATCATCGGCGTTTCGCTGGGCATTGCGATCGCACCTTACGACGGGCTCGAGACGGACGATCTCGTCAAGGCAGCCGACCTTGCGCTCTATGCTGCGAAGGGCGGGGGACGCGGCCAGTACCGCTTCTATTCCAGTGACCTCGAAGAAGGCGCCAAATTGCGCCGCCTGCTCGAGGAAGACCTGCGCGATGCGCTGGATCGCGACGAGTTGTCGATGCACTACCAGCCGATCGTCAAATCGGACACCTACAACGTTGCAGCATTCGAATCCCTGATCCGCTGGGAGCACCCGGAACGCGGTTTCGTTTCACCCGAGGAATTCATCGCGGTTGCCGAAGATCTAGGCATCATCAACCAGATCGGTGAATGGGCACTGCGCAAGGCCTGTATGCAGGCCGCCGAATGGCCGGTCGATCTTCGGGTGGCCATCAATGTTTCGGCTACGCAGTTCGTGCAGGACGGCTTCGTTGAGATGGTCAAGAGCGCGCTGCAGGCATCGAAGCTCAAGCCGGAAAGGCTGGAGCTCGAGATAACCGAAAGCGTCTTCATCGGCGATGCCGCGCAGACCCAGAAGACCTTCCTTGAACTGAAAGAGCTGGGCGTTCGACTGGCACTGGACGATTTCGGGACCGGCTACTCGTCGCTCAGCTATCTGCAATACGCGCCGTTCGACAAGATCAAGATCGACCAGAGCTTCGTGCGCGGCGCAACCGATCCGGACAACAATAACGCTGCGATCATGAGCGCTATTGTCGGTCTTGCCGATGCGCTGAACATGGAAACCGTCTGCGAAGGCGTCGAGACGAAGGACGAGCTCAAGCTCGTTACCGCGCGCGGCGCAACGCATATCCAGGGATACCTTTTCTCGCGCCCGATCCCGCACGAGGAGGCGATCGAAAGCCTCTCGAAAGGAGACCTCAAGTACGAACCGCGCGGACCGGAACGTTCGCGTTCGGAACGCAAGACGGTCTTCCGTACGATCGGCGCAATTCATGACGACCACCGCTATCAGGTGGTGCTCCGCAATATTTCCAAGACTGGCGCCCGTATCGAAGGGCTGCTCGACGTACCTGTCGGAACGAATTTCGTGCTCGACTTCGGTGCCGGCCAGCTAGCCGTGGCGAAAGTACGCCGTTCGTCCAAGCAGACGCAGGGCGTGGAGTTCGAAACCCCGCTCATCAGCGACGGTGCAGATGGCTTCTGCACGCGCCACCGAGTCTCACCTTACGCGATCGAAGCTGCCGGAAGGCCGCTCACGGCATTGCCGCAGGACGCCTATGGCATGCTTACAGGGGACACCGGCGGACGCTCCATCCCGGCATTCGCTGAAGCGAAGGTCGTGAAGCCCTGACCAAGTCTCCGGCATGCTCCCGTAGACGCCCCCGTTAGTCTAAAAATAACCATTTCTCGCTAGACCAGATGAACCAAACTGGCTTTGACGAGGTCTAGCGAACATGGGGGCCATGCCCTTCACCGAATTCTTCAAAGGCCGCAAAACGTCCGAGACCTTGCATGGGCCGGACGCAAGAAT